>JBDKJK010000475.1:0-6346 GCA_039796675.1 Chloroflexota bacterium | reverse complement strand
CGCGGAGTCTACGCAAGGCACGACCTGCCCACTGGTCATGTGCTGACGCCCGATGATTACTATCTTGCCATCCCGCTCCAAAAGGGACAGCTCTCCTGCCGCGAGCTTTTGAGTGATCAGGTACTTGCCAAAAAGATAAAAGCCGATGCGCCGTTAATGGTCGACTCAGTGGACAGTTTGTATAACCGCGACGAAGGCTTGAAGAAGCAGCTTTCCCGCCGCGGCATGTAGGTGGGCAAATGACAAAAAAAATGATCAGCAGTGTCACTCCCTGCTTCAATGAAGAAGGGAATGTGGATGAGTTATATCGGCGTGTTAAAGAGGTCATGTCTGCTTTGGATTATGACTATGAACATGTTTTCATCGATAACGCCTCCACAGATGAGACTGCCAAAAAACTGCGCACACTTGCTGCCCAAGACCTGCGAGTAAAAGTTATTTTCAACAACCGCAACTTTGGGCACGTCCGCTCGCCAGTGCATGCGATCCTTCAGACTACTGGTGATGCTGTGGTGGCGATGGCGTCTGACTTGCAAGACCCTCCCGAACGCATTCCTGATTTCATTCAAAAATGGGAACAGGGTTTCCCCGTTGTGATCGGCGTCAAAGAAAAGACAAAAGATTCTGCGCTGTTTCATTTTATGCGCACGATGTATTACCGCTTTCTTCGCGCATTATCAGATGTGCAATTGATCGAAAATTTCACCGGTTTCGGTTTGTACGACCGTAAAGTGATCGAGGTTGTGCGCCAAATTGACGATCCCTATCCTTACTTCCGCGGGCTGATTGCTGACCTCGGGTTTGATATTGCCAAAATAGTTTTTGTTCAGCAGCGGCGCAGTCGTGGCATCAGCAAAAATAATTTTTATACGCTCTACGACCTTGCCATGCTGGGTCTCACCAACTACACAAAGATTCCCTTGCGTTTGGCAGCTATGTTCGGTTTCATGGCTTCGTTCATCAGCTTTATGATCGGTCTTGTGTACCTGATCTATAAATTGATCTTCTGGTTCCAGTTCTCGCTTGGCTCCGCGCCGTTGGTGATCGGGCTTTTCTTCCTCGGCTCGGTACAGTTGATGTTCCTCGGCATTGTCGGCGAATACATTGGCGCGATCCATACCCAGATCATGCGCCGTCCGCTGGTGATCGAGAAGGAGCGCCTCAATTTTTAGGGACTTTCTTTCCGACGCACCCGGATCGCAGAAACCGCGCAACCGCCTCCTTTTCTGGACCTCGTTCCTGCTTGCCGCCATTTTGCTTTATCTCACCCTGCGCGGACTCAGCTGGGCAGCGTTCTTCGAGTCTCTGCGGCGCGCTAATTATTTCTATATCAGTCTCATGTTGTTTTGGAGCAGCGCCACTTATTTTCTGCGCGCCATGCGTTGGCGGGTTTTGTTGAATTCTCAAAAGCCGCTTTCTTCAGCAGGCATCTTTTGGGCGAATATGGCGGGCTATCTTGGCAATAACATACTACCTGCACGTGCAGGCGAACTCATCCGTGCTGGGTATGTCGCCCGGCGTGAATCGATACCCGTTGTGTTCGTACTTGCCACGGGATTCACCGAAAGGCTGGTGGACCTTGCTGCGCTGGTCGTTATCGGCGCCGCATCCGTTTTGTTTGCAGTGACATTTTCAACGTCCATGCAGGAGGCGTTTAAGAGTTTCGCGATCGTTGCCGTTATTGGAGTCGCCTTTATTTTTTTACTTCCATTCTTTCAGGGGTGGGTGATTCGCATTCTCCGCGCGCTTCCTATTTTAAATCCAGCTCTTAAGAATAAGCTGGAGGGGATGTTCGTGCATTTTGTGGATGGCGTCAAAGTCATTGTCCAGCCCCAACGCGGTGTACCATTCCTGCTATTTACGATTTTGATCTGGTTCATGGATGGCATGGGTATGGTCATCCTTGCTTTTTCATTAAACGAAACTCTCTCGCTCGCGCAGTCATTTTTATTGATCGCTGCTTTGGGAATATCGAGCGCCCTGCCGTCTACACCAGGGTATGTGGGCGTGTATCAATTTGTAGCCGTTACGATTCTTTCACCCTTTGGCGTTGCACGTGAATCTGCACTGGCGTTGATCTTATTGGTTCAGTTCCTCAACCTGCTCGTCGTGTCCATTTGGGGCGGGCTGGGGTTGTGGCTTGCTTCCCGCATAGAGCCTGCCAAAAAAGATGACGCTCATGCTTGAGATCAACTATACGCTTCAAGATATCATTTCGGCTTTACTGGGATTTTTTATTTTCCCCTGTGTCTTGATCGCACCCGGTTACGTCACCGGCTGGCTGCTAAACCTATTCGACTTTAAACAGCGCCGTTTCCTTGTGCGATTGGGAATTGGGCTGGTCTTGTCCTTTGCAGTCAGTCCCATCGTTCTGCAATTGACCTCAAGCCTGCTCTCGTTTTCTTTTGCTTTATTCGCTCTGTTTGTTTTTTTTGTGACCTTCATTATTCTTGTCGCAAAACAGCGAATTGAAATTAATCCAGGCGTATTCTGGGTAGTTGGCATTGGATGGTCTTTGTTTGCCATCCTTTCCTTGATAAACATTCAATGGGGCGATAGCTTATTTTACAGTGTCACTTCGTTTGATCAGACCACACGCGTTTCCGTCATCAATGCCATGACTCGCACCGGAGTTCCGCCGGTCAACCCAAGTTATTATCCGGGCGAACCGGTGCAGTTGACCTTCCTATATTATTTTTGGTATGTCCTTTGCAGCATGGTCGATGCGATTGGCAGACAATATGTAGATGCTCGCGCTGCACTCAATGCCAGTTCTGCCTGGGTGGGGTTGGGATTGATGGCGTTGATTGCGCTCTATTTCCGTCTGCGAAATGCGGCCCGTGCCGAAGCTGTTTTGAAGTCCGCCTGGCTGGGCATTGGCTTGCTCGCCGTCAGCGGTTTGGATGTTTTGCCTGCAACACTACTGGCATTCCGGACTCAGCAAATGATCGGCTCCATCGACGTTTGGAATACATGGATCCAATCCTGGGCAGCGTCTGCGCTTTGGGTTCCGCATCATCTTGCAGCTTTGATCGCTGGCATGTGCGCGATTCTGCTGGCGCAATTTGCGCGTGGGAAGTCACGTTCAAGGCAGTTTGCCATTCTTTCCATTGCAGGGATGGCATTCGCCTCCGCTGCCGGGCTTTCTATCTATGTGACGTTGGTATTTGTCGTTTTCTGGAGTCTTTGGTTGGTTGTCTTAATTCTCCAAAAAACAGAGCGTGTATTGGTCTTGCCAATGATTTTTTCCGGGATACTCGCGCTTGTGCTTGGCGCTCCATTTTTTCTTGGCTTGCTTCAAGGTGGCGGAGATTCAGCGGGCGCACTCCCGATCATGTTCGAGGTTCGCACCTTTCTGCAATTGGAATCCTTCGTCGCAGACTGGTCTCCGTTGGCGCGCTCCTTGATTATGCTGCTCGTTTTGCCGATCAATTATCTCTTTGAACTTGGCTTCTTCTTTATTGCAGCAATCTATTGGTTTCAAACCAGAGACAAAAAATCGCTTGGCTCAAATCCATTTTATAGCGTTGAGGTTATTCTTTTTTTTGTTGTCTTGTTGATTGGCTCAACTCTGCGCTCGACTCTTATCACCAGTAACGACCTCGGTTGGCGCGCCTGGCTGCCGGGACAATTCATCTTGTTGGTTTGGGGTGTGGATGCCTTGGAACATTTGTCGCTTGTTTCCATTTCGACTTCTCCACAGGCGCGTGAGGCACAAAAGAACCGCAAGCTAATGTTGGTATTTATGGTTATTGGTATATTGACCACCAGTGCGGATGCGGCATTACTGCGCTTCGCCTGGCCCATCATGACCGGATCAGAAACGCCTCGCCAATATTATTCTGCGCGACTGGCATATGATTACGTGCGTGAAAATATTCCGAATGGCGCTATTACTCAAAATAACCCGTTGAGTTTCATTGACCGTCCCAGCGGACTTTACGGCACTCATCAAATGGTTGTTTCAGATCGTACTGCATATGGAATCCCACAAACTGAATTAGAAGCATGGATGAAAAATATATCACCCTTGTTCAATTCCGAAAGCGCTGGTGATTGGCAAATACTCGACCGTATCTGTACAGAATATTTCATTGATGTTCTCATCTATGCAGATACAGACACGGTTTGGGATAATTTGCTCGTGTTGAAAAAACAACGCGTGCCATTATATGAAAACGACCACTACGCAGTTTTTGCCTGTGGAGAGAATCCATGACCGACGTAAATTTCATGCTGCAGGATATTATTTCCACTCTGGCGGGATTTCTGCTCTTCCCGCTCGTGCTGCTTGTACCGGGTTATGTCATAGGTTGGTGGTTGAACTTATTTGATTTTCGCCATCGATTGGTCCACTCCCGCCTTGCCTTGTCGCTTCTACTTTCCTTTGCGGTCAGCCCAATTTTGTTTTATCTTTCAACTAGCATATTTTCATATGTGGGCACATCGATCCTCGTACTTATTTTGACACTTGTGTGTGTGGGTATACTCTTCCGCGACAAACCTGCGTTTCCATCCATGCAGAATAAGTCACTGATTTGGGTAATTATCTTTGCCTTTATTTGGATACTCCTCGCCCTTGTTTCTCTGGTCGATATTCAATGGGGTGATGAACTTTATTATGGAGTGGCTGGCTTCGACCATGCAACCCGCATTTCGATTGTTGATGCTATGGCGCGCACAGGAGTCCCACCAGTCAACCCGTCATATTATCCTGGTCAGCCGGTCAAACTAAGTTTTCTTTACTTCTTCTGGTACATCCTCGGCGGATTTATAGATTTCATCGGTAGTTCGTTAGTGGATGCGCGCGGTGCTTTCTTTGCCAGCGCCATCTGGTGCGGGCTTGGCTTAATGGCGGCGATCTCCTTTTATCTCCGCCTGCGCGCGAAAGAGAATCGCTGGGATATTTGGGCATTGGCGTTAAGCGGCATTGTTTTGCTAACCGTCACTGGTTTGGATATTTTCCCCGCCATCCTCGCAATGAGCAATCTGCAAGCTCCCATCCCCGATGTCGAACATTGGAATGAACAGGTTTCAGCGTGGATGAGTTCTCTATTGTGGGTGCCTCATCATGTCGCCGCACTCATTGCGGGTCTGATCGCAGTGATGTTGGTCTCTTCGTTGCAGGAGCAGGCTAGAAAACGCCAATTCATTTTGATGGCAGTCGCTGGCATGGCATTCGCCTCTGCATTTGGGTTGTCCATTTGGGTCACATTCGTCTTTGTCCTCTTTTGGGGGCTTTGGCTGATCCGAAACCTATTTAATAAAATAGATCGATCACTTGCCTTTCCAATGATATTTGCTGGTGGGGTTGCTTTACTTCTTTCAGTGAGCTTTCTTGCAGGGATTTTCTCAGGTTTAGGCAGCGCCTCTAGCGCATCAGGCGAGCTTCCTGTTATTTTTGATGTTCGCTCCTTCATTTTTGTCGATATCATTGCCGGAGAAGCCCCATACCTCATTCAAATGCTGTTGCGTTTGCTTTTTCTGCCGATAAATTATTTTCTCGAATTTGGTTTTTTCTTTTTTGTTCCCTACATATGGTTCCGCTTACGAAGAAAGGAATTTCACTCAACTCAAAATAAGGTTGAGGTGTTTTTGTTTGCCGCCTCCTTTTTTGTTGGCACATTTCTGCGCTCGACCCTGATAGAAAACAACGACCTTGGTTGGCGCTCGTGGCTGCCCGGTCAATTTATTTTATTGATCTGGGGCGTCGATGTGCTGGCTTCATTTAAGACGGATATGCCAAAGCGTACTCAAGCCAACCTGATCTTCCTTTTGCTATTTGGCGTGCTTTCCACTCTTCTCAATATTGGGCTTTTGCGCTTCGAGCCCATCCTTGCCGGGAGCGAATTCGGCACTCGCAACCTTTCTGCTCGAAAGGCATACACGACCATTCTTCAAACCTTGCCCACTGATATTGTGGTTCAGTACAACCCTATAAGTTATGTCAACCGCCCAGCTGGCTTGTATGGAATGCGTCAATCTGCCATTTCAGACCGCACCGCCTACGGCATTTCAACCGAGATTTTTCTTGCAAGAGTTTCTGAAGTTGGTGAAATATTTATATTGGAGGCTGTTCCCAATTGGCAGCCAATAGATAATTTCTGTGAACAAAACTTTATTGATGTGCTGGTCATTGAAGATACCGACCCTATTTGGGAGTTTATCGATATTTTGAAAGCGGATCGCCAGCCGCATTATTTGGATGACACCTTCGCAGTCTTTTCATGCGGAAGCTTCGCCGCCTTATCCTCACCCTGATGCTTGATCCCATCCATCCGGGTTTTGTTTCGCTGATGCTTTGTACCTGCCAAAGAAAGAGTTAAAGTCAAAATGACATGGCTCA
>JBDKJK010000474.1:0-2815 GCA_039796675.1 Chloroflexota bacterium | reverse complement strand
GGTGCCTTTAACGAGGGCGTGGTAGATCTTGACTCCATTGTGAAGACACCTGGGCAGTTGTTGCTGTGTGAGCGCTTCAACCCTAACGACCCATGCACCGATCGAAATACGCGTCCTTTCGTTGATTATATTTTTGAACAGAGGCCGGAAGGTTTTGGTGCATTGAGCTTCTTGCAATGTATCGCATATTCTAGTAATGTGTGTTTCTATAAACTCGGCGGCGGTTTTGAAGATGAAATTCCGCAGGGTTTGGGCATCGAACGACTCCAACAATATGCTCGGGCATTAGGCTACGATACCGAGTCAGGTATCCAGCTTCCTGGTGAACAAGATGGTCTGATCCCAGACCCGCAATGGAAACGTATCAATACAGGCGAGAACTGGTCTACAGGTGATACATATATTGCCAGTGTGGGGCAGGGATATGTCCTTGCAACGCCTCTGCAAGTCTTGATGTCTGGTGCGACCCTTGCAAATAATGGAAAACTGATGCAGCCAACCATCGTTCGGCAGGTGACAGATGGTGAAGGGAATGTTGTGCCAATGTGGTTCAACCCTGAAGATTTTACAGTGACTGAATTTCAGACTGACGGTAGTTATCAAATTTCTCCGTTCACACCCAATATGAAGTGGGATATTACCGTTGACCCGTTGATTCAGGAATATTCTTGTGATGGTCCCTACTGCACTTTGACGGACAATTTCAAGGTCGTTAACCCTGAAACAATTGCCGCCGTCCGTGCTGGGACGAGAAGGACAGTAACGGATAATTCATTTGGTACGCTGAACGAATTATTTTCTGATTTCCCCATTGCAGTTGCTGGAAAAACCGGCACTGCAGAGTACTGTGACGATGTTGCCCGTGCGGCAGATCGTTGCAATTTTGGTGCATGGCCCACACATTCATGGACAATCGCTTATGCTCCTTTTGAAGACCCTGAGATCGCAGTGGTTGCTTTTGCTTATAACGGCGGCGAAGGGGCAAGTGTGGCAGGCCCAATGGTGGCGAGGGTGATTAAAGCTTATTTTGATATTAAGGCATCAGATATTGCCCAGGGTGCGGGGGCACCTCTGTCTCCGTAGATTCTGCAGGCGCATCAGGTATAATCGTTTTTTAATACCACGTATGAACACACACATGGAATCCCTTAACTCCATCGTCCAAATCAAAGGCATCCGAGACGGACTTTTGGCGACTTTCGCTGATGCCTCGTGGGATGAGCAGCGTAAAGCTTTGATGGACCAGATAAATGAGCGCTCTGCGTTCTTTCAGGGGGCTCGTCTTGCCATGGATATTGGCACTCAGGTGCTGCGTGTCAATGACCTTGTTGATTTGCGCGATTGGCTGTCTGAACGAAATATTACGCTTTGGGCAGTGATCAGCGAATCGACAACTTCGGAACACACGGCGCAGTTGCTTGGGTTGGCAACCCGCATCTCTAAACCTCGCCCCGAAGAAGCACGTCATGGCAGTGAGGCGGTTTCAAATGACACGGCTCTTTTTATTTCGAAGACCATTCGCTCGGGCACACGGATCGAATACCCCGGCACCATCGTGATTTTTGGCGATGTCAATCCCGGTGCAGAGATCGTTGCTGAGGGAAATGTCATTGTATGGGGGCGGGTACGTGGCGTGATTCATGCTGGTGTGAAAGGCGATCGTTCTGCTTTTATTTGTGCCCTCGACCTTTCAGCTAATCAATTGCGCATTGCAGATGAATCTTCTGCCATGCTGAAACCCCAAAAAGACCCCAAACCGGAGATCGCCAGCATTAATGGTGAAGGTAAATTACAGGCTGAACTCTGGCATACCGGCGAAACCATAATTAGGAAATAATATGACTGCTCAAGTGATTACTGTAACTTCTGGAAAAGGCGGCGTAGGGAAAACAACTGCGGTAGCCAACCTTGCCACTGCGCTCGCAATGGATGGTAAGAGAGTCGTTTGTATTGACGGCGATATTGGCTTGCGTAATTTGGATGTTGTGATGGGGCTTGAGAACCGCATTGTCTATGATATTGTGGACGTCATTGAAGGTCGTTGTAAACTCAAACAGGCGATGATCCGTGATAAACATCACCCAGAGATGTACCTGATTCCTGCGGCGCAAACTCGCGATAAGAATGCTGTCTCTCCGTCTGATATGATTCGTATCTGCAAGGACCTCAGACCAGACACCGACTTTATCATCATCGACTCTCCAGCAGGTATTGAGCGCGGTTTTCGAAACTCCATTGCTGCTGCAGACAGTGTTCTCGTAGTCACCAACCCTGAGGTTAGTGCTGTGCGGGATGCAGACCGGGTCGTTGGCATCCTTGAAGCGGAGGAGAAGGGCAATCCATCCCTGATCATCAATCGCTTGAATCCAACTCTGGTGAAGAATAACGATATGCTCTCTGCTGAAGATGTTCTGGATCTCCTTGGCATCCGCCTCATCGGTATCGTGCCAGAGGATGAGAATGTCATCATTGGTTCGAATCGAGGTGCGCCTGTCGTCACTGATGGAAAGAGCCGGGCTGGGCAGGCATTCCGTAATATTGCCAAACGTTTGCAGGGGAATGATGTCCCCTTTATGGACCTGGCCCCGCAAAGCGGTTTGTGGAACACGATCCAACGTCTTGCCGGAAGGAAGTAATATGGACTTCTTCACACGAAAAAGAAGCGCATCCAGCGCGAAGGAACGCTTGCAATTGGTGCTTGTTCATGATCGTACCGACCTGACACCCGGTCAGTTGGAATCGCTTAAGGACGATTTGATAAAAGCCATCTCAAAGTATATCGAGATCGACCCTGAAGCTGTTCGCATTGAATTGG
>JBDKJK010000473.1:0-12702 GCA_039796675.1 Chloroflexota bacterium | reverse complement strand
ACTGTGCAAGACTCCAAAGCGGGTCAGACCTTGGTTCGAAAGTAAAGTTATCACCCCATAAGCTGGTCATAGAAAATCCCTCGAGATTTCTTCGAGGGATTTTCTATGACCAGCTGTTAGCTTTGCCTAGCCTCGTTCCACTTCCAGCCCATGGCTCATCCAGCTACTAGTGCCGCCCACCACGTTGTATACGGTTTTGAAGCCTTTTTGCCCAAGCAGTGCCGCTGCCGATTGACTGCGGCTTCCGCTGGCGCAGATCACCGCCACAGGGTGTTCAGGGTCAAGCTCATGCAGGCGAGAAGCAAGTTGCCCTAAAGGAATAAGCATTGCGCCTGGAACATGGGCTTGTTTATATTCCCAGGGTTCGCGCACATCCACAATCTTGGGGCAGTCGCCATTCGTGCAAGATTTCAACAGGTTATTTAATTCAACTGGCTCAATATCCTTGATGTCGCCTGAAGTGAGGGGTAGCCCCATCGCTTCCCAAACATCTAATCCTTCTGCAAGGTAACCAACTATATTTTCGTACCCAACCCGGGCAAGGCTGTAAAAGACCTGTTCATAGAGTGATGCATCTTCCAATAACAGGATCATGGGCGCTTCTGGCGAGAAGACAAACCCGATGCGATTACTCAACTGCGAGTCCGCTTCAAGGTGAACTGAACCGGGGATGTGTGTCCTGACGTATTCTTCTTTAGAACGTGTGTCAAGCAAACCCGCTCCACGCTGGAAATGAGGAATGGATTCTTTGACAGTCAGCGGCTTGTTTTCTATTTTACCTAATGGCGTACTGCCTTTGCGGTTGATCGCTTTGATGCGCGTGTGGTTGCCAGGCTGTTCAGGCAAGTCACTGGTTGCAAACTCAATAAAAGCTTCTTTTTCACGAGGAGTGAGCGCCGGGTTGTACTTACGTTCATACCCTAGTGTGGTTGAGCGCATCGAACCAATGGACTTTCCGCATAGCGACCCTGCTCCATGACCCGGGTAGATTAACAGGCTGTCATTCAGCGGAAGAAGCTGCTGGGTAAGGCTGGCATGCATTTCACCAGCCAGCCCGCGCGCAGCTTCAATGCCAACCAGATCTGGTCGCCCAATGTCGCCAACAAAGAGGGTGTCGCCGGTCAATGCCAGCCAGGGCTCCTCGGCGCGGGTAGTATCTGCCACCAATAAGGTGATGCTTTCAGGGGTATGCCCCGGTGTGTGTAAAACCTTCAAACGGATATTCCCTAATTTGATAATGTCGTCTTGTTTGATTTTCTTGTGGGGGAATTCCGCGCCGCTGGATTCGTGCAGGTAAATGTTTGCGCCAGTGCGGGCAGCGAGGTCTGAATTGCCAGAGACATGGTCTGCGTGCAGATGAGTTTCTATAATGTGGGTGATTTTCAATCCGCGGTTTCGGGTGGCTTCAAGGTATTTTTGCACATCCCGATCGGGGTCAATGACTGCAGCGATGCCTTTTGCTTCACATCCCACAATGTAAGATGCGCAGCCCAATCCTTCAACAAAAAATTGCTCGGTGAACATAATATTTCTCCTCACATCTAATGTAAGATTGGATGCAGACAGGTAAAAAGGTTGCAGGGTTGTCATGTTTTGAAGGCATTTTCTGCAAAGGTTGTGAACAAACTTAGAGTTTGGGGTTCAGAAATTCATCCAGTTTTAGGCGTTTAAAAAGCCGGTTACGCACATCGTCAGGGACGTCCTCATTGGTTGGTACTTGCACAAGGTCGATCGTGCGGCGTGTGGTATTGAGGACGATGCGGCAATTGTCGCATCCTTCAAGGTGTTTTTCGATCTCTGCACAAAGGTCGTCGGGTAATTCACCATCAATATATTCTGATAAAGATCCTAAAAGAGCTTTGCAATTCTCATGTGAATGGTTGCTCATTGTGTTTCCTTTCTAGCTGCCCGCTCCGCATAATATGACGAGAGTTGCTCACGTAATGCCATGCGGGCTCGTAATAGCCTTGCCTTCACATTGACCTCAGTCAGATTCAATATCTCGGCAGTCTCTTTAATGGAGAGATCCTCCACGTCACGTAAGATGAAGACCATGCGTAGATTTTCAGGGAGTTGTTTGATCGCCTTCTCAAGTACAGTTTTGCCTTCGCCGGAAAGCAATTCCTTCTCAGGTAACAGGCTCCAGTCTACAAAGGTTTCAGGCAGCGAAATGTCATCCGAATCTTCGGTTTGTATCTCCTCAAGATTGATATTCGACTTTCCGCGGCGGATCATCATCAACGCCTCATTTGCCGCAATACGATACAACCAGGTTGAGATGCTTGAACGCCCCTCAAAACTTGCCAGATGGGTGAGCGCATTGAGGAAAGTATTCTGGAGAATATCTTCCGCATCTTGTGGGTTGCCTAGCATTTTCAGCCCAAGCCGATAGATCACTGTGGAATAAGTATCCACCAGCCGGGCAAACTCGGCACGGTCTCCGGTGCGCAGGGCTTCGATCGAAAAATCCTGTTGAGATGAGTTTTTTATTGGATGCATAATGTGTTGAAAAGTTACATACAGTATACATTACAGACCAGATGCTCGCTCAACGTCTGTATGAATTTTAAGGAGGGCGTTTTTCCTTAATGCCAAATGGGATACAATACCCGCGTATTCATCTTTTAGGAGAATTAAATGCGCGCGGTAGATATCATTATAAAAAAACGCGATAAAGGACAGCTGACCGCACAAGAGATCGATTTTTTTGTACGCGGCTTTACCAATGGAGATATTCCCGATTATCAGGCATCTGCATTTGCCATGGCGGTCTTGCTCAATGGCATGACAAATTTCGAGACGACCGACTTAACCCTTTCCATGGCGCGTTCTGGGCAAGTGCTCGACCTCTCGAAAATCGTGGATGTAGTTGTAGATAAGCATTCCTCCGGCGGCGTGGGCGATAAGACCAGCATCTCAGTCATGCCGATGGTGGCAGCTTGTGGGGTGCCCGTAGGCAAAATGTCGGGGCGTGGATTGGGCTTCAGCGGAGGCACGCTCGATAAACTCGAATCCATTCCCGGTTATCGTGTAGATCTGACCACCGAGGAATTCAAGACGCAATTGAAAGAAAAAGGCATTGTCCTCACCGGGCAATCGCTAGACCTTGCCCCGGCAGATGGAAAAATGTACGCGCTTCGCGATGTAACCGGGACAGTCCCATCCATGCCGTTGATCGCATCTTCGATCATGTGCAAAAAAATCGCGGCGGGAGCAACGGCAATTGTGCTTGATGTTAAAGTAGGCTTGGGCGCATTTATGCAGACCCTTGAAGAAGGGCGCGAACTTGCCGAACTGATGGTGGATATTGGTCGCCTTGCCGGGCGGAAAACAGTTGCGCTTCTTTCGGATATGAACCAGCCGCTGGGGTCGGCAGTGGGCAACTCGCTCGAGATGATCGAAGCCATTGAAACGCTGCGTGGAAACGCCCCAGCCGATTATTTGGAGCATTGTTTGCACGTCACCGCGCATGTGTTATTGCTTGGTGGGCGTGTTCATACCTTGGAAGAGGGGCGTGCGCTGGCAGAAAAGTCTATTGCAGATGGTAGCGCATTAGAGAAGCTGCGCTTTTTGGTGAAAGCGCAAGGAGGGGATGTCTCCTATGTGGACGATACCTCCAGATTCGAGCGTGCAAAATTCATCGAGGTGGTTAAGGCTCCTCGAAGCGGATTCATTTCACAGGTCCATGCCAGAACCGTGGGCGAAGCCTCTGTCGCCCTTGGGGCTGGGCGCGCCAAAAAAGGCGATTCCATCGACCATGCGGTTGGGTTTCTGGTTCTCAAAAAAGTGGGAGATGCGGTGCAGGAAGGTGAGTCTTTGTGCGAAATTCATGCCAACGATGAAGGGAAGCTCAAAGAGGCACGTGATTCGCTTCTTTCGGCATTTCAATATAGTAATGAACCTGTGCCTCCATTACCCTTGTTTTACGAGTAAAATAGCGTATAGCCTTGCGATTTTCAATGGAATCAGGCATACTTAAATGACAGGAACCCGGTAATGGCAAAAGTTTCATTGCGAATTTATAACCGCGAAATTGAGCATCTCGTCGAACAGGGGCAGACAGATGAAGCGATAGCTCATTGCCGCCATATTTTACAGACTTTCCCCAAGCATCTTGAAACCTATCGTTTGCTTGGTAAAGCCTATCTCGAATCACGCCGGTATGGTGAGGCGGTCGATATTTTCGGACGCCTGCTCATGGCGGTGCCCGATGATTTTGTGGCGCATGTGGGTCTGAGCATCATTCGAGACGAAGAGAATAAACTCGACGATGCCATCTGGCACATGGAACGCGCCTTTGAGGTGCAGTCTTCCAACGCCGCCATTCAGAGCGAGCTGCAAAGGCTGTATGGTAGGCGTGATGGCATGGAGCCGCCCAAAGTCCGCATGACCCGCGGTGCGTTGGCGCGCATCTATGTGGTTGGTGAGCTTTATCCGCAGTCTATTGCTGAAATTCGCGGAGTCCTTGCAGAAGACCCGCAACGCGTTGACATGCAGATGTTGCTTGCTTATTCGTATTTCAAAAGCGGGCAACGCTCTGATGCGACGGATATTTGTAATCAATTACTAAAACGGTATGCGTATACCTTTGATGCGAATCGCATCATGGTTGAGTTGCTTCCTGCAACGACTGGTTCTGTGGAAAGCACACAGGTCTATCGTATGCACATTGCCGAAATGGACCCGTATTCGAATTTTGCAAAGGGTTCCATTTTCCAGACCGCTGATGTCCCCGATGCTTCGATCAATTTAGAACGGCTCGAATATGTTGGCGAAGAAGTGCAAATGGGGCAGGACTGGAACAAATCATCACTTGGCTTCTCGGCGGTTGCCCCGTTGAGCAGTGGCATGTCCTCTGAAGATGAACAGCCCGATTGGCTTCGCTCTGTGGATACGGAAGGAACGCCTCAAGGCTCAGCCGGATCGTTTTCTCAAGCCCAGGCAGAGGAAGGCATTCCAGACTTTCTTAAGAACGCGGGCTGGGGCGAATCTAGTGGACCTGAAACACCTTCTTCCATTTTCGATGAAGACCCCGCAGATGCTGGAATTGCACAAGCAGATATTCCAGATTGGCTTAAAGCGGCAGCGCCTGTTGAAAACCAAATCAACAAAGCTTCTGAACCCATCATCGAGACTCCAGATTACATTTCTGGGCTCGATACTTCTTTCGATCCGTTTGCTGGCGCCTCGTTGCCCAACAGTGAATTGCCAGATTGGTTGAAAGGGACTGGCGATGAATCCGCCCCATCGGTTGAGGCATCTCCTGCCCAGCCCTTGGATTCTTCAACAGAAACGCCAGATTGGCTGCAAGGGTTAAGCGACCCTTCTCAAACAGAGACACCATCTGATGCTCCCGATTGGTTGGCAGGGCTTGGCGGAGCGGCAGTTGCCACTGCGGCAGCATCTGCATTTGATGAGCCCGCCGCCGAACCTGCTGATTTGCCAGATTGGTTGCAAGCTTCTAACGCAAAACAAGAATCGGTTCCGGCATCGGTGGAAACCCTCGGCTCATCTGCACAGGAACAAGATGATGCAGTTGCCTGGCTTGAGTCTTTGGCTGCCAAGCATGGCGCAAAACCCGAAGAATTGGTCACAGACCCGAGCAAGCGCAATGAGAATCCACCTGAGTGGGTAGCGCAGGCTCAAAACATTGGCGCGCAAACACCCACCCCCAATGTCGAAACCCTAGGCTCGTCGGCACAGGAACAGGACGATGCAGTTGCCTGGCTTGAGTCTTTGGCTGCCAAGCACGGCGCAAAACCCGAAGAACTTGTCACCGACCCGAGCAAGCGCAATGAGAATCCGCCCGAGTGGGTAGCGCAGGCTCAAAACATTGGCGCGCAAGCCCCCACCTCCGGTGTAGAAAATCTTGGCTCGTCGGCACAGGAGCAAGATGATGCGGTTGCCTGGCTTGAGTCTTTGGCTGCCAAGCACGGTGCAAAGCCCGAAGAACTGGTCACCGACCCAAGTAAACGTAGTGAAACACCGCCCGAGTGGGTGGCGCAAGCTCAAAGCATTGGCGCACAGGCTCCGGCTGAGTCTGAACCGGCTGCAACCCAATGGAGTGAAACGGCAGCAAATGTTGGTGAAGAATTTTTTGCCGAATTTGAAAAGGCATCCACTTCTGAATCTGCTGGCGATGAAACCGGCATGTGGTTGCGCAACCTTGAAGATAAAAGTGAAACGCCTGTTGCCGAAACAAATGATGATATTCCTGAGTGGATGAAAACCGAAGAGGAACGTTCGCTTGAACGCGGATCGATCCCTGAATGGTTGAGCGATTCTGACCCGGCTAAATCGACAAACTCTCTCAATACTGCCAGCTTGCCCGATTGGTTGGGCGGCTTGGATAAACCCGCTTTTGAGCCTGAAGAGGCGCTGGTCAAGAATCAAGACCTAACCGACTGGTTGAGCGGCTTGGACGATGAGCCCGGTTTGAATATCGACCCTGAAACCCTTCGTGCTCCTCAACCTCCGCTGGCTTCAAGTCGCTTGCCGCAGGAATCTCAAGATTCTTCTGAACTCCCAAGCTGGATGGAAGCAGAAGAATCTGCTGAAGAAGATTCATGGACGCCTCCAACCCCGCCTGTAGCGGCTCCTGTGGCTTTGAGTGCGGACCTTCCCGAATGGCTTCAAAGTGCAGAGGATGAAAAAGATGACCCTGATGGTGAAGATACACCACCTTGGATTCATCGTGAGCAATGGGAAGCAGAAGGCGGCGGCATTATTACTCCGCCCAAGCCAACAACTCCATCTGATTGGCACCCAATTGCGGCAGCAGAAACCGCACAGAAAGAGCCTGCCCCGCAGCCTCGAAGCAGCGCACCGAAAATTGTACAAAGCCCACCTGCCCCCGAACCTTCTGCACGTGTGGAAAAGAAGAAACCAGCACCTGCCAAGCAAGGGTTGCCTCGCCAGCGCAAAGCTGACGATCAAAGCCTGTTGAGTCTTGCTAAAGCCGAACTGGATCGCGGCGATATTCCAGAAGCCTTAATGCATTTTGGCAAGCTGATTAAAAAAGGAAAACACCTCGAAGAAGTGATCGGCAACCTGACCGAGTCCTTGTATCGTTACCCGGTGGAGGTCAGTATTTGGCAGGCGCTTGGTGATGCTTACATGCGTGAGAATCGTTTGAAAGAAGCGCTGGAAGCCTATAACAAGGCAGAAGAATTAATACGGTAAACATTGCGAACGCCGCTGGAAACAGCGGCGTTTGATAGCAACAGCTTGGCAATGAAATATTTATTTGGAGGAACTCTATGGAAAGATCTCTCGTACTCGTAAAACCGGATGGCGTTCAGCGTGGTTTGATCGGTGAAGCGATCGCGCGTTTCGAGCGCCGCGGTCTGCGGTTGGTTGCGGCAAAATTCATCTGGGTCAGCAAGGACCTGGCAGAGGCGCATTATGCCGAGCATAAGGGCAAAGGCTTTTATGATGGCTTGATTTCGTACATCACATCGGCGCCGGTGATGGCAATGGTGTGGGAAGGACCGAAGGCTGTGGCGGCGATTCGCCAGACGGTTGGCTCGACAAAGCCTTGGGAAGCCGCTCCCGGTACCATCCGCCACGATTTTGCGCTTGAAGTGGGACGCAACCTTATCCACGCTTCTGATGCTCCTGAAACGGGTGAGCGTGAAACCGCGCTTTGGTTCAAGAAGGAAGAACTCGTTGAGTGGACCCGTGCTGTGGATGCATGGGTGTTCGAGAAGTAAATATCCATCGTACAGATACAAAAATCCGCCCCGAATTTTCGGGGCGGATTTTTCATTAAGAAGGTATGTTTTCTATTGTAATCTGAGGAGAACTTTGCCATCTTCCCAAAGCTCTTCTATTTGATAATACTCGCGCTGATCTGGAGAGAGGAGATGCAAGACCACATCCCCAAAATCAACCACGACCCAGCCATCACGAGAGTTGCCTTGCTTTTTAGCTTTCTTCTTGTATTTCTTGCGGATTTCGTCGATGGCGGTATTGGCAAGGGCGTCGAGCATGCGGTCACTTGTGCCAGTGCAAATGACAAAATAATCGGTAAAGGAGGCTATATCTTTGATGTCCATCAGGATGATGTCTTCGCCCTTTTTGTCTTCAAGAGCATCAACGATATCACGTGCAAAGTTCAATGTATTCAGGGTTCACCTCAGAGTTGCAGAAAATAATTTTGTGTAGCTCGACCCTTCAGAGTGTAGGTCGCTTTGATATAGATGCACAGAGTCTACTCTGGCTGTGCTGATCTTGCCAAGTTGGAATGTGGAAAGTGCGGTGCTGACTTTATGAAGCTCTTGTGCCGAAATTCCTTGGCGAACGCGCCCGAGGGTCAGATGGGGGGAGAATGGGCGTTCCTCTTTATTGTAACCGAGGCGGGTTGCGCCATCCTCTATCATTTTTTGCAAGGGGGCAAGCCCGGCTGGGGCGTGGATTCCTGCCCAGAGTACGCGCGGCCGTTTGGAGTTTGGGAAAGATCCGAGTCCACCTATCTGCAAGTTAAAGGGCGGGTTCGAATCCGCAGTTTGAGCGAGCATCCGTTTGATAAAATCCAAATGGGAGAGGGGCAGGCTGCCCAGGAATTTTAAAGTGAGATGCATATTTTGGGACGGAACCCAACGGATGAGGTCATTCCCCAATATCTGGCGTAGTGTAGATGTTTGTTTGTCGAGCGCTTCTTGTATGACGGGTGGAAGGTCGATGGCAATAAATGCGCGGATCTGATCCATTAAGAGTGAGGATTTAGGACCTTTTCGACGGCTTGTTTTAGATCTTGGAATCCGACGGGTTTGGTGAGGTACATGGAAGCGCCTGCTTCGATGCCTGTCTTGATATCGCCGGGCATGCTTTTGGCGGAGAGAATGATGACAGGGATGGAAGAGAGTTCTGGTTCGCGGCGGATGTAGCGGAGGACTTCAAGCCCTGAAATATCAGGCATCATGACGTCTAGTAAAATGACATCTGGCTTTTCCTGTGCGATAATGGGAATGGCTGGCGCACTTGAGAACATTTTGATAACACGAAACCCATTGATGCGCATCATTTCTGAAAAGAGTTCTGCGGCATCTGCTTCATCTTCGATGATCATGACTGTTTTTTGTTTTGGGTTCATTCCGTTTCCTCTAATACGGTAAAAATAGCATAAAGGGGTTGAATTTGCAAGGGTATTTTTTTTATTGCGATGTCTTTGTAAGAATTGGGGATGAGTGAATGTCTAGTAGGCATTGAAGATTTTGGAGGCGTTATGACCGAGTTGGATGCGTTACGAGCCGAGAAAGATGCATTTTATGGAAGTCACCCGCAAAGCCCATTGACCCGTGAGCAGAAAAACAATTTCCATGGGCTTAATTACTTCCCTGAGAACGATACTCTGCGCCTTGAAGTGCGGGTGGACGAGTTCTCTGTGAAGGAGGCTTTCGATATGCAGACTTCGACTGGCGGTGTGCAGGTGTATGAACGTTTTGGGAAGTTTTCATTCTCTGTCGATGGACAGACCGTAGAATTGACGATCTATCGCGGTGAGCATGGGTTCTTTTTGCCCTTTGTAGATTCATTGGCTGGAAGTGAGACCTACCCCGCTGGGCGTTATCTTGAACCGGAACCATTGCCGGGCGGGCGCTTCTTTGTGGATTTCAACTTGGCATACAACCCGTACTGTGCCTACAATGAAATGTGGTCCTGCCCGATCACTCCCGCAGAGAATCGGGTTAAGGTTGCAATACGTGCAGGTGAAAAATTATTCCATAAGTAAAAAAATGACGGGCTTGAAAGCCCGT
This sequence comes from Chloroflexota bacterium, assembly GCA_039796675.1. Taxonomy (GTDB): domain Bacteria; phylum Chloroflexota; class Anaerolineae; order Anaerolineales; family Villigracilaceae; genus Villigracilis. The sequence continues at coordinate 2,944 of JBDKJK010000473.1, read as the reverse complement.
CATTTTTTTTGATCTTCTGTATCGTCAGTTTCCTGGGTGTGTTCCACAATGGCAAGGAGTGCTTCGTATTCGTCGCAACAATCTGAGCACATATCGAGGTGTTCGTGAATGAGCGGAGTGATCTTTTCGGTATCGGTGCCTTCTTTGATCTCGGATTCCACAAATTCGTCCAATCGGGCGTACATGTCTGCACAGGAAAGATCCTCTTCACGTACTTGTTCGAGGACTTTTAGGAATCGCATCACTACCTCATCCGTAAATTCCGGATTGGGAGAGGGTTGGTTTGGGTTGGGAAGCTTTTCTATATTCATTCGAAATCGAGACGGTTAATCTTAAGTTAATCTTACCTGCCTGTTTTAGAAGATTGTGGGCAGGGTGGGTTGCTTATTTCTGTTCGAAGGCGAGCAAAACATCTTGTGGGGAGAGGTCTTCTAGTGCGAGGCGTTTTTTGAGCCGCAGGCGGGCATCATGTAAGAGTTTGTATAATGCGTTGCGGTTGGTTTTCATGCGTTTTGCGGCGTCTTCCATGGGAATATCTTGCAAGCCAAGCAAAACGAGGGCTTCACGCTGCTTTGGGGTCAATTCTTCTTCCAAAATGCGGCGGACGCGGGTAATCATATCTTTGCGCTCTGCCGACGTTTCGGGGGATGCTTGCGGATCGGCGAGTAAGCCAGGTGGCGGGGGGGCATCTTCGTTTTCAGTGAGTTGATCGAGGGAGGCATCGCGCCAGCGTTTGCGGCGGAGTTCTGTCAGTGCGATGCGGATGGCGATCTTGTGTACCCAGGTGGTAAAGAGGCTGCGCCCTTCAAATGTATCCAATTGATCAAGCACGCGCAAAAGGGTCTCCTGGGTGACCTCTTCAACCAGCGGTTGGAAAAGCGGGTCGTCTGAGGAAAGCCAGCGTGAAAGGGCATACGGAAGCCCTTTTTGAATAATGGCACGCAGGTCATTCAGGGCTTCTTCATGAGTGAGCCCTGTGCTGCGGAGATCGTCGAGCCAGATTTCGTTGCTGCGAGATGTCATACTTCTTTCATTATAAGAGAGGGTAGGCTATTTTTTGGTATGTTTGATAGATTCTGATAGTTTTATTACAAAACCTTATTTTTGGTTAATAATCAAAAAGCCGCCTATAAAAGACGGCTTTTTGTGGGCGCACAGGGACTCGAACCCCGGACCCCTACTGTGTGATAGTAGTGCTCTAACCAACTGAGCTATGCACCCATCGAAGCGAGCGGGATTATAGCCGAGCCTTTCATCTTTTGCAAGGAATTAGTGTGCCAGGTCTTCTGGTCTGAAGCAGGCATCATATTCTGCGCCAATGATGAGGCGGTAATGCACTTTGCTGTTTGGGTCTGGAATGGATAACACATTGGCGGAATACGCTCCCAACACATTTAGGATCGTCTGTCGCTGGTTGGGGTCTTGGGCGGCGGTGAGATCAATGAGGACGGTATTGGCATAATCGCGGTTATCTGCCGCGCTGGTGATGGTCTCAAAACCGGCATAGTTCAAGCGGGAGGCGACGAGCGTTTCCATGGTGTCGAAGTGAGACCCGTTCTGAATTTCGATGACAATTGACTCGCGTGTCGTTGCAAAGGTGGAAAGTGTGGCGGCTTCGATCAGCATTTGGCTCAAAGACTCTTGGGGCAGCAGAACTGCTGCCCCGCCAGGCGTGACCCATGATTGCACATAAGGCGGGCGGATGTAGTAACTGCGGATGTTGGCATTGGTGAAATTGACCGCGTACGGTGCCAGATTTAGCATATCGGCTAGCCCCATATCTGTAACAACCGTGCTGGAGAAGTCTGTATAAAGCTGCGGAATTTTATTGAATGTGTCGCTTTGTAGGGCTTTTTGAAAGAGCGTTCGTATCACTTCCTGTTGACGGCGTCCGCGGTCGAAGTCGCTGGATTTGGAGCGAGAGCGGGCATACCAAAGAGCGAGGTCGCCATCCATGTGAACGAGCCCAGGACCAATAGTATACAGCCACCAGTTATTCTCGTCGTTTTGGTCAAGCTCGGGAGAGATGAGCCGCCAGTCGGTGAATGTGCAGGCAATGGGCACATCGATTCCGCCAAAGGTATCTACAATACGGCGGAACCCATCAAAGTCCACCATGGCGGCGTGATCAATGCGAATGCCAAGATTTTGTAGGATGGTATCTTTGAGTAAACCCATGCCGCCACCTGGGTAGCCGCTAGATTCCCCGCTTTGATAGGCGGTGTTAATGCGTTGCATGCCGACCGTTGGAATGTCGATCCACAAATCGCGAGGGATCGAGATCAGTGAGACCTGCCCTTCGCGGTACCAAACCATGGCGATCAGCAACGTATCGGTGCGGTGAGAGGTGCCGGTGGGGCGGCGGTCTGACCCGATCAATAAAAAGTTGACGGTGTCATTGTTGCTGATGAATGGCAGGGTAGCCGGGTCAACTGCTTGGGCGGTGGGGAAAGGCTCGATGGGGGCTGTCGCTGTGGGCGGAGGTAGAAGCGTGTTCGTCGAACTGGGTATCAAAGATGGCAGAATGATTTCAGGCGTGAGGGTAGGGGCGTTCACAGAAGCAGCAGTTGGTGTGTTAACGTCAATGGAAGGTTGGAATGGAGTTGGGGTGGCAGTAGCATCTGGTGCAGAGGTGATCAAAATGATCGGAAGAACGACCTGGCTGGCTTCCGGGTTGGGGGTTGCACATGCAGATAAAATGATAAAGATGGGGAAGATAAATGCAAAGAGGCGTGATGATTTCATGAATGGTTGATATTCAGCCTTTCAAGGGCTGGTTAGGGTGTGGGAGTGGGGAATGCCGTTGGGCTGGCTGTGAGTGTAGGGATTGGCGTTACGCTTGACGTAGGGGTGGGAGTTGCCGGAATGGGGGTTTGAGTAGGCACAAAGGTCTGTGTGAACGGCAAAACTGTTTCTGTGATCGGGTCTGTAAGCAATGGTGTAA
>JBDKJK010000472.1:0-4824 GCA_039796675.1 Chloroflexota bacterium | reverse complement strand
AAATAAAATCCATACGAGAATGCATGATTAGAATGGATATAACACCTTTGAACAACATATCTATATAACAAATGAAGGCGCGCTCTACATCGGTGAGCCGCAGCGGGAAATTGTTTTGATTAAGGGATAAATAACAGGAGATTGTTATGAAAATCACCTTTCCACTTTTGGCAATATTGTTCTTGAGTGCGTGCGCATCCTCACAAGTGACAGTCACCTCAGAGGTGACTGTCACTTCACCACCGCTGCCTACCGAGACACCCTTCCCCACAACCACTCCCACACCGGTAGCCGTGGACGGAGTCGCAACCATTGACGGGGTTCCCCACATTTTCGATGAAACATCTCAAAACTGGGTGGCGCTGCCTGATGTGCCAGGCGAATTTGCAAAAATAATGGTAACGGATGACAAGCTCGTCGTGGCGCTTGATAAGGATGGGGTGGAATTGTACAGTCTGGATATGGAAACTGGCGAGTGGGTGGAGGCGGTAACATTTGAGCCAATGGAGTTATCAGTTAAGAAAATCGGAACATGTGATTACGAGGCTGACATAGCTTCCGGAAGATTAGCCTGGAGTGTGGAGCAGGCAGTAAAAAATGGTGATATTGAATTTCCAACGGATGCACATAATGCGGGTTGGGAGAATGAAAAGGGATATAGCAGTTTAGCTCCTATCTATCTAAACCCAGATAGTAAAGAGGCGATGCAAGTGGTTAATATTTGCAAAATTAATGATGCCTTTTTAGACCTTCCTAACTATAGTTCATATGTCGCCACAGTGGCTGTGAAAAACACTGATGGGACGATGGGGGTGTTAAACTTTTTCTTGTTTGACAAAAAGACTTTAGATTGGTTTTGGACTGTTAACTTAGCAAATTTGGGTATAACTAAAGAGTTTGCTCCGGAAACAGTAAAGACGTATTGGGATGATGCTCGACTTGCACCGGCTGCAAGGCTTTATGTTTCTCAAGACGAAAAGAAAATTATGACAGAGCTAAACAGGTTGCAAATAGATGGCGTAGTGAGTGATGAATTAGAGAAAATACTGATAAGTCCATCGAAACGGTAATATTGTTTTAGCAGCCAGTTGCATTTGTCTTTGTGTCACTTCATACTCATCTTTATGAGACGATGGATTTTACTAATTATTATATGTCTAGTTGTTCTGGCGATCAGCTTTGCAGGACTTATTCTCTACCATCCCGCATATGCAAACTTTCCCAAAATTATGGAAATACGTAATCTTTATCAAAATACATATTTTAACCTCCGAGGGCTAGTCGGGAGTAAGGAATCACTACCAAAATATAAAGTACCATACTTGATCAACCCACAGTCTTGGGCAGAAATATCCTTAGGGGATTTTTTCCATATAGAAACACTTCGAGAAACCGAACCAGCCCCAAATCAAAAGAGGAGGCGCATTGTCCTATTTCATATATGACCTCCATCACTAGCTTGTCTCACATCCAATGTTATACTTTTATTTGTGAAATTTTTCACCTAAAGGATCAAACATGACCCAAGAAGACCCAAGAATTTTGGAACTGCGAAAAGTCCGTGCGAAGGCGAAGGAAGGCGGCGGCGAAGAACGCAACGCCAAGCAACGCGCCAAAGGCAAGCTGACGGCGCGTGAACGTGTTGAAGCGCTGCTCGACCCTGGCACGTTTAACGAGATCGAACCGTTCATCACCCACCAGGGCGACGAGCTAGGATTGCTGAAAGAAAAGTTTTACGGTGACGGCGTTATCACCGGCTACGGACAGATCAACGGGCGGACAGTTTACTTATATTCACAAGATTTTACAATTTATGGCGGAACGCTAAGCGAAATGCAATCGCACAAGATCTGTCGCGTAATGGATTTAGCCGTCCGCAATGGCGTGCCGTTCATTTCGCTCATTGATTCAGGTGGCGCGCGCATTCAAGAAGGCGTGCGTTCGATGGGCGGTTATGCCGAAATCTTTCGGCGCAATGCACAATACTCTGGCGTGGTGCCGCAAGTGAGTGTGATGTTAGGTCCCTGTGCAGGCGGTGCAGCCTACTCCCCTGCTCTCACGGACTTAGTCATCATGGTGGAAAAACAATCGTTCATGTTTTTGACCGGACCCGATGTGATCAAAGCCGTAACAGGTGAAGTCATTGATGCTGAATCTTTGGGTGGCTCGGTGGTACATAACTCGGTCAGCGGCGTGGCACATTTGAGTGTCGCCAGTGAAGTGGCGGCATTAGAAATGGCGCGCAAGTTCCTTTCGTATCTGCCTTCAAACAATGTGGAGAATCCGCCCTATGTGCAACCGAGCGATGACCTCTCACGCATGGACGAAGAGTTGAATCACATGATTCCGCTCGAGGCGAATGAGCCGTATGTGATGCATCAGGTCATTGAGAAGATCATTGATAATGGAACCTTCCTCGAAATTCAACCCGATTGGGCGCGTAATGCCATCATTGGTTTGGCTCGCATTGGCGGACATAGTGTGGGCATTGTCTCTCAAGAGCCGTCCATCATGGCTGGCGTGATCGATATTGATGCCGCCGATAAAATGACTCGCTTCGTACGCATGTGCGACTGCTTCAATATTCCACTGGTCACCTTTGTTGACTCGCCTGGCTTTCTGCCCGGCATTGCTCAGGAACACGGCGGCATTATTCGGCATGGTGCGAAGCTTTTATATGCCTACTCTGAAGCCACCGTACCAAAGATTTGCATCATCACACGTAAAGCCTATGGCGGCGCGTATGTGGTCATGTCTAGCAAGTATCTTGGAACCGATGTTACTTACGCATGGCCCTCGGCAGAGATCGCCGTAATCGGCGCGGAAGGTGCAGCCAATATTCTTTACAGAAAACAGATCGAGAGCGCGGCAGACCCCATCGCAGAACGCAAACGCCTTGCCGATGAATACCGCGAGAAATTCAACAATCCCTATTATTCAGCTTCCACTGGCTATGTTGATGACATCATCGAACCGCGCGAGAGCCGCCCAAAGATCATCGCTTCGCTTTCAGCATTGCGTGATAAATATGCGCCCGCGCCGCCAAGAAAACATGGAAATATACCTGTATAGGTTTTACGCATCACGAATTGCGTAATACGCAATTCGTAATGTGTAAGGACAACAATGAGCGACTTTACCCTCTCCCTCCAAATTACTGCGCTCGGCATGGGGCTTGTGTTTGGTGCGATACTCTTGCTCGGGCTGATGATGGTCTTGCTGACCGCTCTGACCGCCGAAAAAGAATCCACCGAAGATGCTGGCAGCGCTTCAGACTCAGCCGCAGTTGATGCAACACCCCAAACCGATTCCAAGCTGCAAGTGGCTTTGCTTGCCGTTGCAATGGCACTTGCCGAGCAAGAAGACTCTTTTGCACATCCGCTCCCTACTCCGCCCACGGCAATCGTTTCGGCTTGGCAATTAGGCATGCGCACAAGTCAGCGCTCAGAAAAAGGGAATTTCAGAAGACATTAGCCTCACTCATAAACCTCCGAGGTCTTGAAGACCTCGGAGGTTTCTCGGAGACTCGATGAAATATAAACTGACAGTAAATAACCAAACCTATGATGTGGAGATCGAAAATATCAACGCCCGCCCCGTGGTAGTGACTGTGGATGGGCAACGGTTTGAGATCATGCCTGAAGCGGGCAACCAGCCCCAAGCCCAGACAGAGGCGCTGCCAAAGGTAGAGTTAAAGCCTGCGGCGCTGAATCCTGTATCACTGGCGAATCAGCCTATTGGCGGAAATTCATCTCTCAATGCTCCGTTGCCAGGAACGGTGGTGGAGTTGTTCGTGAAGCCGGGCGATGTTGTAGAAGCCGGGCAAGTGATGTTGGTGATCGAAGCGATGAAGATGAAGAATAGCATCCGCTCGACGCGTGGCGGCATCATAGAAAAAGTTTTAGTGAACCAGGGGCAAAGTGTGGCGCACAAACAGGCATTGGTGGAGTTTGAAAAATAACTTTACGAATTACGCATCACGGAATAAGTAATTCGTGATACGTAAAGGACAAGATATGGACTTAAACTCTTTATTACCTGAGCTCTTAAAAGGCTTTTCAAATTTCACCTTCGGCAATGGAGTCATGATCCTTGCCGCGCTGATCTTGATCTACTTGGCAGTATTCAAAGAGATCGAACCGGTTTTATTATTGCCCATTGGTTTCGGCTGTTTGCTTGCGAACATTCCACTGGCAGGCATGACCGCAGCCGAAGGTATGACCAAAGTTTTGTATGACGCGGGCATCAAAACAGAATTGTTCCCGCTGTTAATTTTTATCGGCGTCGGCGCAATGATCGACTTCTCGCCGCTGCTGGCACAGCCGCGCATGGTCTTGCTTGGTGCGGCAGGACAGTTTGGCATCTTCGGCACGCTCATGCTGGCTGTGTTGTTAGGCTTTCCATTAAATCAAGCCGCATCTATCGGCGTGATCGGCGCCATTGATGGACCCACCTCGATTTTTGTAGCAAGCAAACTCTCGCCCGAATTGCTCGCTCCGATTGCTGTGGCGGCATATTCATACATGAGCCTGATTCCCATCATCCAGCCGCCCTTGATGCGATTATTGACCACAAAAAAAGAACGCCTCATAAAAATGGACTACGCTCCCAAGCCAATCTCCAAGCGGACGTTGATCCTGTTCCCCGTGGTACTGACGCTTGTCGTCGGCTTGCTCGTGCCCGAAGCAACGCCTTTGATCTCCATGCTGATGCTGGGAAATTTACTAAAGATGTCTGGCGTTGTTGACCGTTTGAGCAATGCCGCACAGAATGAGATCATCAATATCGCCACACTCTTCCTCGGTCTCGCCATCGGCTCGACCA
>JBDKJK010000471.1:0-4064 GCA_039796675.1 Chloroflexota bacterium | reverse complement strand
ACAGGCAATGACATTGAAGGGGCTTTTGAAAGAACGCGGCATGGGTCGGGTCCATTACCCAGACATGCATGACCATGTAGATGTATAAAACAAAAGAAGTCTTGGGTGTGCCCAAGACTTCTTTTGTTTTTGGCTACATAGAAAAGAAAAAGCCCTCTCAACTCAGAGGGCTTTAATTGCATCAACGTTGATTCGAAGAGAAACTAGAATTCGTCCTCTTCCTCTAGCCATTCATCATCTTCTTCGCCGTCGGCATCTTCATCTTCCCATTCATCCGACTCTTCTTCATCTTCCCATTCATCGTCGGCGGCGGCGCCATCGGTGGGAGAATAGGTTACACAGCCAGTATCGGGGTCGAATTCCACGGCAGCTGCGCCGCACAATCCTTCATCGAGGAAAACACAATCTGTGTAGTGGCATTTAATTCGGGGCATATCTCGAATCCTCCTAATCTTGGTTTTTGAATAGACGAACAACGGCAATGATAAAAATGATCGTCATGGTGACCTGTGACGTGACACAGAATGGACAGATAGCATTTAACAGCACAAGCTCTACATACACCAACCAAAGCGTAAACAGGAAACCCGTCAACCCCATGCCGAAGATCAACAGGGTGCCGTTCTTTCTGAAAAACTCATTGCGAGTTTCAAAGATGTGAACGAATAGAATCGCTGCATACCCAATGATGCCAAAGACCGCCACCGGAATGCCGTTCACTTCTGAAAAGCGGCTGGCGTTCACGGTCGAGCAATCGCCCGACCCCAGACACATGCCGTCGTTGCCGCTGATCTTATAGATCGTCATGTAGATCGAAACGGCAAGTCCAATGATTACGAGCGCGATTGAAGCGCGGTAAAGCCATTTATCCATGGAACCTCATAATAGGAATGCGTCCACTTCCGAGCCAGCAGGCACGCATTTTACACCAGCGGGGATGATTAGTAAAGCATCGGCTTGAACGAGCGAGAGCAGGTTGCCCGACCCCTGATGCCCTGTGAGAGACGCCTGCGCAATACCGTTTTGGATCTGGACCCGTGCCCGCAAATAGCTCTCACGCCCGTCAGATTCAATTTCTTCCACGCATCGCACACGGACCATTTGCCTGCCTCCGTCCATTTTGCCGTTCAATCGCTCAAGCGTGGGGCGCACAAAAATCTCAAACCCAACGAAGGCAGAGACCGGGTTACCCGGCAACCCAATGAACGGAATGCCGCGATATTTGCCGAAAGCCAATGGTTTGCCCGGGCGCATATTCACCTTCCAGAAATCCATTGCACCGTTGGCTTCGATCACTTCTTTGATAAAGTCGAATGCGCCCACACTGACACCCGCAGACGAAAGGATCAAGTCTGCTTTTTCTTCGGCGGCTTTGTCTAACAGGCGGCTGACAGATTCTCGCGTATCTCTTGCCACACCCAGTCGTATCACCTCGGCGCCACTGCTCACAATGGATGCCGCCAATGAATACGAATTCGCGTCGCGGATTTTCCCTGGCTCGAGCGGGGCATCTACTTCAAGCAATTCATCACCTGAAGAAAGCAATGCCACCCGCGCCTTTTTATAAACATTTACATGTGCATAACCAAGAGACGCCAACAGACCCAGGTCTTGTGGTTTAAGTGTGCGACCTTTTGTCAGCACGATTTCGCCTGCGCGAATATCTGTGCCTCGTGAGCGGACGCTATCGCCCGAATTAACTTTTTTTGAGATTGTAATTGTCTTGGGGGCGGTGGTGCCTGCACTGCGTTCGTTGAAGTCGGTCTCTTCTACAGGGATGACGCTATCTGCGCCTGATGGGATTTGTGCGCCGGTCATAATACGTGCGGCTTGCCCGGGCTTAAGAGAAATCGTCGGCGCTGAACCCGCTGGGATGTCTGCAATCACATTCAACGTTAAGGGAGAGGCGGAGGTATCTTCGGCTCGCAGGGCAAACCCATCCACGGCTGAATTATCGAAGGGCGGGTAATCTCCATCTGCTGAAATATCCATACCCAAGACCCTATTCGCTGAGTCTGTCAGTGAAATGATTTCAGTTGCGGTGGCGTGAAAGTGAGAAAGGATGCGCTCGCGCGCTTCAGTAACAGTAAGCATATTGAAGCGCCGCGATTATACCCCCATACAGCTATGTCATTGCGAGGGCGATGCTACCCCGGTTTGGTTCTCACGGCTTCCATCACGTTCGGTAAATTTTCGATGCGAGTGAGGATGCGGCTTAGTTGGGTCAGGTCTTTTACTTCGATAACAAGTTTCAAGTCTGCGATGCTGCGGTTGACGTTGACCGATACATCGTTGATATTGATGTTCTCATCTGAAAGCAGGATCGAAATATCGCTCATCAAACCCTGGCGGTCATACGCCTTGATCTTGACCGGCACCGGGAAGGTTTGCTCGGCACGCCCCCAACTTACTTTCAAGAGACGCTCTCGATCAGGGGTTAGTAAAATATTCGGGCAATCTTGTCGGTGGATGGTTGCGCCGCGCCCGCGGGTGATGTAGCCCACGATCTGGTCGCCGGGCATGGGGTTGCAGCATTTCGCCATCGATGCCAGCATGCCTTTTAACCCCAGCACCTCAATTGCGTCGGTCGGCTTTTGCACATGGGCGGGTGCGTTCGCTTCGAGGATGTCCATGATTTCTTCATCCTCAGAGAACTGCTTGATCAGCTTGCTGATGGAAAGCTCGCCTGTGCCAAGGTCGATGTACATTTCTTCGGGGGTCTTAAAGCCAAGCCCGCGCGCAAGCTTCTCAAAATTGACTTCGGTAATACCCAGCCGTTGCAACTCGCGTTCGAGCGTATTGCGACCGGTTGCCAGGTTCTGTTCATCTTCCAGCTTTTTGAACCAGATACGGATCTTGGATTTGGCGCGAGCTGTTTTTACCAAGCCCAGGCTGTTGTTCAACCAGTCGCGGCTCGGACCTCCGCGTTTGGCGGTCAGAATTTCAACTTGATCGCCGGTCTTCAATTCATGGTCAAGCGGAACAAGCTTGCCGTTTACACGTGCGCCGCGGCAGCGATGACCAATATCTGTGTGGACGGTGTAGGCAAAGTCGATGGGGGTCGAACCGGCGGGCAGGTCAATTGCGTCACCGCGCGGGGTGAAGATATACACACGGTCGCGGAAGACATCGCTTTGCATCGATTCCACAAATTCTTTGGCGTCGTTAACGTCTGAACCCCATTCCATCATCTTGCGCAGGTCTTTGATACGATCCTGGAATTGTTGGTCGTGTTTGCCGCCTTCTTTATAACGCCAGTGGGCGGCAATACCGTACTCAGCGTTTAGGTGCATATCAAGCGTGCGGATCTGAATTTCCAACGGGCGTTTATCGGTATACTGCACGGCTGTATGCAGAGATTGGTAATGATTATCTTTAGGTGCGGCAATGTAATCGTCAAATTCAGTGGATACGGGGCGCCATGTGGTATGGATGACTCCCAGCGCGGCGTAACACGATGGCACGTCTGGCACGATCAGCCGCACGGCGCGCACATCATACAACATGTTGAAGACCTTATCCTTCTTTTGCATCTTTCTAAAGATCGAGTAGATGTGCTTGGGGCGTCCGCTAACCTCGGCTTTGATGTTGTTCTTCTCAAGCAGGCGCATCAGGTTTTCTTTGATCTCTTCCAACTGGCGCTCACGGTCTGGGCGGCGCTCCGCCAGAGATTCGGCGATCTCCTTGTATTGATCCGGCTGCATATAACGGAAGCTCAGGTCTTCCAATTCCCACTTTAACTGCCAAATGCCAAGTCGGTTCGCCAGCGGGGCAAAGATATCCATGGTTTCCTGCGCGATGCGTTTGCGTTTGTGTTCGGGCATGTGCCCAAGTGTGCGCATGTTGTGCAGGCGGTCTGCCAGTTTGATGAGTACCACACTTACATTTTCACCCATGGCAAGAAATGTCTTGCGCAGGGTTTCCGAGATCATGTCTTCTTTGCGCCCGAGCAGGGCAGCAGGAGGCAGAGCGGCTTCTTCTTCATCTTCACTTATTTCAGCGTGCTGATCGCCACGAGAAACGCGGGGCAGGTGTGTCAATTTGGTAACCCCATCCACTAACAG
>JBDKJK010000470.1:0-5459 GCA_039796675.1 Chloroflexota bacterium | reverse complement strand
GCCCAACAATGTGCGCAACAAGGTCGTTTTGCCAGAGCCGATGCGACCCGTGATGACCGTCAGTGAGCCACGTTTGATTTTGAGCGAAATGTCTGCGATGCCGTTGACCGAATTCGGGTAGTGAAAGGTCAGATGGTTAGCGACCAGTTCATTCAGTCTGTCTGAGGCGGTTTTAGTCGGGTAGGTCACTTCGGGCAGTTCGTGATCCAAGTCTATTTTTGCATGTTCAACGAGCGCGTCCAGCGGAGCATTTTCCATCAGGCGATACATGCGTTTGACGGAGACATCCATTTGTTTGTAACGCGCCCAGAGTTCGCCGCCGAGTGTGGTGAGATCGCCCATGCTTTGCAGAAGATAAACAAAGAGCGAGAAATCGCCGAGGGTGAAATTGCCGGTGCGCATGGACTGAGCAACAAGTAGAAGAATCACGCCTGTGCTGAGTGTGGACGTGTTGCGATACAGTGAGCGCAGCACTTCGTCGAATAACTTGTCGCGCACAGTTAACTTGCGGCGTTCATCGTTGATGCCGTGAAAGTGGTTGATGATATTCTTCTCGGCTGTTGCGATCTTCACGGCTTGCACGGCGCCAAAGAATTCACCAATGAAGCCCGTCACCTTGCCCGCGGATTGACGCGACGCGCTGCGATAATGCTCAATGCGTTTGGTGGCGATGTTGGCAATGATGCCAACGATGACCAGCGGAATGAGCGCCATGAGCGTAACCGATGGGCTTATCTGAGCCATCAAGTAAATGGAGTAGAAGATGATGGCAATGCCGACCATCACGTCGTTGACGAGGATGACGAAGAGCGGCAATTCTTGCACGTCATTTTTGAAACGGCTGATGGCTTCACCTGCTGAGTCGGGGAGTTGTGACGCGCCGGGGCGTTTGAGAATATGCGTGAGCAAATTCTTGCGCAAGAGCGTGCCCATGTCTGCGAAGATGGGAACATCTGCATAGTAGAAACCGTAGGTTGAAAGCAAACGTCCAAAAACGAGAGCGACGAGAAATGCAACAATAGTCCAAATACCAAAGGTCAATTGCGCTTCACCGGTCAGGTAGTCGAAGAAGGCTTTCATGATGAGCGCGGGCGCGACCTGCCAGCAGAAGCGGACAAGCGCAACGCTGACAAAGTCAACGATCCACAGCCAGGTGCGAAAGCGGATGAGTTCAAGTACAACTTTCCATGCGGGTAAGGCGGGGATGTTGAGGTCTTGTGAGTTGAGGGTGGTTTCGGTCATTGTAAATTCTTTCTTGTTTACATATCTGTGCGACTGACGATGGACGATGGAACGAGCTATGGTCTGTCGTCTATCGTCTGCTACACAAGTACTTCTTCCAAACCCGTTTGCAGCAATTGATAAAACCTTGCGTTTGGGTTCGCTGCCAATTCTTTTCTGTTACCGTATTCGAGCACGGAGCCGTTGTCGAGGATGAGCACGTCATTGGCACGGTGTAAGGTGTCGAGTCTATGCGCGATGATGATGGCGGTGCGTCCTTGTAACAATTTGTCTATCGCGTGTTCGAGTTTCTGCTCGGTGGCAGGGTCAAGGCGGGATGAGGCTTCGTCGAGGATGACCAGACCGGGGTTCCGCAAGAAGACTCGCGTGAATGCCAGCAATTGCGCCTCGCCCGCGGACAGGGATCTTGATCCTGTTTCCAGTTGAGTGTCCAGACCGTTGGGCAGGGTTCGGAACCAGTCGCCGAGTTCGAGGTCTTCGAGTGTGGCGATGATCTTGTTATCGGGTATTGAGCGGTCGAAGAAGGTCAAGTTCTCGCGGACGGAAGCGCGGAAGAGTTGCACATCCTGAGTCACAATGGCGATGTTTTGTCGCAGTGAGTCGAGTTGAATATTTCGTAAGTCTTCGCCGTTTATTTTGATACTGCCTTCGTTGACATCATACAGGTTGAAGACCAACCGTCCGAGGGTAGTCTTTCCGCTTCCGGTGCGACCCAGCAGCCCGAGAACGGAACCAGGCTTGAGGTCAAGTGAGAGGAGTTTGATGACGGAGTCTTCGCCGTTGTAGGAGAAGGTCACATCCTTGAATTCCAACGCGAGCGGATGCGAGTCAATCACTTTGCCTGCTTCATTTTTAACTTCAGGTTGGAACTGCTTGAACTCTGTCAGGCGTTCTACACACGCGCCAATCGTCTGGAAACTTTCGATCTCATGCGTCATCGCCCAGAACGGTTCTTCGAGCAGGTTGAGGTAATGCACGAAAAGATAGACCGTGCCGATGGTGACGACGCCCAACGTGAAGAGCCAATATCCGCTGGTGACAGCCAACAGTGTGCCGAGCGTGAGCGCCAAGCCCATTGCATTTTCAATGATCCAGCGTTTGAAGTGAGCGCGGCGGTTGTGTTTGAGAATCTCGGCTTGATGGCGGAAGAGTTCGCGGATAGAGAAACTGACTGCGCCGCTCGAACGGATATCTTCAGTGCCAGCTAATTGTTCTTCAATAAAGCCGTACATCTGACCTTCGGCTTCGCGTCTTGCTTTTTGATGCGGCACGGCAATATCTTTGAGCCTGCCGAGGATGCCGATGGTCAGCGCGGAGTAGACAGCGAACGCCAAGCCCACGCGCCAATCTTCGATGGCAAGTGTGACGAGAATGCCGATGAGCAGAAGTCCGTTCGCGATGAGGTTGAGCGCGAACTGCGAGAAAAAGGTTGCCAGTTCGGTCACGTCACCGTCGATGCGTTCGATCAACTCGCCGGGCGTGTGGTCGTTGTGGAACTTCATGCCGAGTTTGAGGGCGTGTTCGGCAAGTTCGGCGCGCAGGGCGTTGGTGGCTGTCCATGCTACGTTTTCGCCGAGCCAGGTCACACCGATGTGAACCACTTGCTGTACCAGCGCGATACCGATAAATGCGGCGGCTGTCCACATAAGCGTGGAGAGGGCTTCGCCTGCCAGGGCATCGTCAATGAAGAGACGCATGATCTGCGGAGCGAGAATGCGCAAGCCGATGCTGCCAAACAGCAGAACAGCAAGTAGGGTGAACCGTCCGCGCTGAGGGCGGATGTGGTCAGAGAGCAGGTTCCAATAGGATTTGAATGAGAGGTTCATAGTAAATTCCGTTAGTTTCCGTCATTGCCTGTACCGTGCACAGGCACGCGTGCGAGGGCGATGCTCTTCGCCCGAAGCAATCTTATGATTGAGTCTGAGATTGCTTCGCCGCAAAAACAAGAGCGCGGCTCGCAATGACGATGAAAGACAATAAAAAACACGGCGCAGGTGCGCCGTGTTTGGGAAAGACACAGGAAATCGAGCCGTGATTAAACGGTCAATGGGCGCACTTCGGGGGAATAGATTATTCGGTTAGATTTCTTACGTAGAAGTTGAAGATGTAACGACATTTGAAGTACGCTCCTTTCTTGAAATATTGTGTTTGCAGTTTACATGAGAGTGGGATGAGTTGTCAAGGTAATTTAAGATTTTCGTCATCCTGACTTCTTGTTCAATGCGGCTATAGCATGGATGTAAATTTCTTCGCTAGCCAAATTCGTATACAATTGAACACATGAAACTGTCTCACCCTCTTTCCATAAAACTATTATTTTGGTTGATTACTCTTTTTATAATAACGTCCTGCAGTTTTACTGGGGATGCATCTTCTGATGCACCTGCTACACAAGTGTATAACCTAAGCCCCATTCCATTATTGCCAACTTCTGCTGTACAACCTAGTGAAACGTCCACAGTAGCAGGTTTTGAATCGCCACCAGCACCGGCTGAGATTCTGTATGTAAAAACAGAGACAGATAATGTCAATCTACGTTCTAACCCGGGTAGGCTTTTTGATGTGATCCGGGTCATGCTGCGTGGCTCGCGCATGGAATATCTCGGCGCACTCCCGAACGGACAGTGGCTCAAAGTCCGCACAGGTGAAGGGGTAATCGGTTGGGTGCTGACAGAGTTAGTGGAAGCCAATTTTGAACCGATCTACCCATATGCGGTACCTGATAATGTACTTCTCATCACTGGCACGGTCTTGGATGCGAATAACAATCCGATCACTGGTGTTGGTATTAGCATTTCCAAAGACGAACAGTCAGATAATACATTGACCGTTGAAGACGGGATCTATTATTTGTATGTGCCCGCTACCCTGAGTGGAAATTGGTCTCTTAAGCAAGAGACTATTAGTTGCAATAGCAACATCATGAATGAAAATTGTAAATGCATCGTAGAAGGCTGTGGAGTTTTTGAACCAACTGAATATCTGCTCAGGCTCCCACTCTCGCTTACTCTATACGATTTCAAAATGAAATAATCAAAAAAAATCCCGCCAAGTAGGCGGGATTTTTATATTCATTACTTGCCTTTCTTTTCCATCTTCGACCAGGTGTCTTTCAAATTCACAGTCAGGTTGAAGACCGGCTTTTCAGGCATGGATTCTTTATCTACACAGAAATAGCCGAGGCGCTCAAATTGGAAGCGCGAACCAGTTTCAGCCGAGGCAAGAGCCGGTTCCACATATCCGGCGAGCACTTCCAATGAATTGGGATTCAAACAGTTAAGGAAGCCTTCATCGCCTTCTTCCGGGTTTTCCTTGTTGAAGAGGCGGTCGTACATATGTACTACAACCTCCTTGGCATGTTTTGCAGAGACCCAATGGATCGTGGATTTTACCTTGCGTCCATCCTGTGCATCGCCGCCGCGGGTATTGGGATCATACGTCGCATGGACTTCGATCACGTTCCCGTCCGCATCTTTTACAACCTCGGTGCATTTGATGAAATACGCGTAACGCAAGCGCACTTCATTGCCCGGGAAAAGACGGTGATACTTGGGTGGCGGCACTTCGCGGAAGTCATCCTGCTCAATATAAATGACTTTTGAAAACGGAACTTTGCGTGTACCCGCCGAAGGGTCTTCCGGGTTATTGACCGCATCCATCTCTTCCACGAGGTCGTCGGGATAATTATCGATCACCACCTTAAGCGGACGAATAACCGCCATTCGCCGCAGAGAGCGTTTGTTGAGATCATCGCGCACGCATTCTTCCAGCAATGCTACATCGCTCACGCTGTAATTCTTTGCCACACCCACACGGCGAATAAAATCCAAAATAGCTTCTGCGGTGTAGCCGCGGCGACGCATTCCGCGCAACGTAGGCATGCGTGGATCATCCCAACCGTTGACGAGTTTCTCTTCCACCAACCGGCGCAGCTTGCGCTTGCTCATCACCGTGTAGTTCATGTTCAAACGCGCAAACTCGATCTGTCGCGGCTTGAACACCCCGAGCTGGTCGAGGAACCATTCATACAATGGACGATGATTTTCATACTCGAGCGAACACAGCGAATGGGTGATCCCTTCCATCGAGTCGTTCTGCCCATGAGACCAATCGTACATTGGGTAGATCTTCCATGCATCTCCAGTGCGGTGATGCGGCGGATTATGAATAATGCGATACATCGCCGGGTCACGCATGTTGATGTTCGGGTGCGTCAT
>JBDKJK010000469.1:0-12446 GCA_039796675.1 Chloroflexota bacterium | reverse complement strand
CTTTGGAAGCGCATGATGTTGAACACCGAGTTGGTCAGCCTGGAAGATAAAACCAAAGCCAAGGCAAAGATCGGCGTACAAGGTCAGTGGATTCAGGTACAAGACCCGCAAGGCGATCAAGGCTATGTTGCTGCCTGGTATGTTTCGGATAAAAAGGGAACACCCGCCGCCTCACCCACAGCGCCCAAGCCTGGTACGGCTCCCACACCGGGCAGCGCGCCGAAACCGGGTACAGCACCCTCCCCCAGTAACCCTTCTTCGGCTCCCGTGCCTGCGGGTGCCTTGGCATTGATCCCCACCACCCAAGTGACCTTACGCAGTAAGCCTGTTGTGGCGCAAGATAACGTCATTCGTTATGTCAGCACGACTGAACAACTCATCAGCTTGGAACCGGCGAATCAAGCTATTCCCAAAGTCGGCGTTGAAAATCAGTGGATCAAAGTCCGCGACGCAGGCAACAAGGAAGGCTATGTTGCCGCATGGTTTGTCAAATATGTCGGCGGCTCCACGGCGCAAGCCAATAGCCAGACGGCCCCGTCAACGGGTGGCGCAATAAAAGTCCGCACCACGGCAGAGGCGGTTTCGCTTCGCAGTCAGGCAGTGGTAAGTGATGCCACTCTGATTAAGCGTGTGCCCATCGGCTATGAATTCACCATCACCGAAACCGGTGGCGAAAAGAAGATCGGCGCCAACAATCAGTGGATCAAGGTCAAAGACGCGACCCATGAAGGCTATATCGCCGCGTGGTTCGTGGCGCGATAACAGGCTGGAGAAAAAACATGGAAACCCAAAACAAAACCCCCATTCTCGAAGTCGCCTGGCGCAAGTTTGCCCAGTATGATGATGCCTCGGTAAAACGCACTGCGTCTTTTACCCGCCTGAGACGGTCGATCTTGATCTTTGGTGTGCTTGCCACCCTGCTCTCCATTCTAGTAACAATTTACCCCAACGAATTTCCGCGCATTGGTTCGCTCATCTTGAAAATTCTCCTGGTTGCTTCTCCGATCATTGCATCGGTACTTGCCGCCATCGGGAATGAATACTACTCTAGCGGCGATTGGCTCGTGGCAAGAGCAGGCGCTGAAGAAATTCTCAAAGAGATTTATATCTATCGCACTATCCTGCGCGATAGCCCCAAACGGCGTGAGTGGCTTGAAAAACGGCTGGCAAAAATTCAGCGTTCTGTCTATCGTGGTATGAACGGCGAATTGGTCATGGAGGCATTCAAAGGTACACTGCCGCCTGCTCCACGCTTCAACCCGAGTGCGCCAAATTGCGACGGCGGATATACAGACCTTAGCGGTGATGAATATTTCAAGTATCGCCTTGAAAATGAATTGCATTGGCATGAGAAAAAGATCATCGGCAAGCAAAGAGAGCGCTTCCGTATGCAGGCGCTCATCTACATCACTGGTGCTCTTGGTGCAATTATTGGCGCCATAGCCACGTTTGAAAATGCAACTGCCAGCATTGCCATTTGGGTGGCTCTGACAGCTTCATTGACCAGCGCGTTTTCGGTTTGGCAACAACTCAAGAATCTTGAATTGGTTGTCAAGAACTATAGCAAGGTCATCATCGAGCTGGGCATCATCTCAGACCATTGGAAGAACCTCGAAGCCGAAGAACGCACCCAAACCGAAGTCAACCGCATGGTACGCGCCACCGAAGATATGCTGTGGAGCCGCAATGTGGAATACATCAAATCTATGCAGGAAGCGCTCAAAGACACCGGTCTGGATGAAGAAGCCAGACTCATCAATAACGTGATTCAACAACAGCGCGAAGCCGATCAGCGCTTCCGCCAATCTCTGACTGATGCGGTCGTCACCCAAACTGGTGAAGTGTTAGATCGAGCCCAAAATGACTTGAGCGAACAGTTCGAGCAGATCCTTGGCACGCTTGCAGAAGAAGCCTCTTCCGATGTGGTGCAGGCAGAATTGGCAGCCATGCGTGATGCGATTCAAGAATTTTCGGAGCAGATCGCCCAACGATTTGGGTTAAGCGATTCACTGCAAAATATTGCTGAGCAATTTAAAGAAGTGAAGGTCAGCGGTGATACCCCCCGGGGTGTGCTGAATGATCTGCTCGCACGTTATCCAAAAACCAGCGAAGTCAAAGGCTGAACCCTCCCACTCGCGCTACAGGAGCCTCCTATGTCTGAAACCAGCGACAATGCCTCAGAGAAAAAAATCGATCCGGCTGGCAACCCCATTCCGGTTTCGAAAGAACCGGTGACAAAACTTCAACCCAACCCAGACTCTGATTCCAATCAAGTTATGGACCCGGTCTCCCTGACACCCACAGTGAATGCGAATACGCCCGCATCAACCCAACCTTCAAGCTCGGTAGCCCAACCATCAGCAGCTACAACCTCTCAAACTACAGCAACACCAACTGCAACAGACCCGCTCGCAAAGTTAGCCAGTGGCGAGCAAACCAAACCTTCCAAACGGCAATCGGATGACAAAGACGACGATTTAGATTTTGTAGGTAAGGAGCATAAATATCTGCGGACAGAGATTCGTCCACATGCATTTGTGGTGATGCCATTTGGCAAGAAAAAAGGCATCAACGACCAACCCTTCGACTTCAACGCCATCTATAAGCAATTGATCAAACCTGCCATCGAAGCTGCCGGGTTTGAACCTTTCCGTGCGGATGAAGAAACCTCTTCTGGTGACATTCTGACCGATATGTTCCAAGAACTTTTGCTGGCAGATATGGTCGTCTGCGACTTGAGTATTGACAATGCCAATGCCTTCTATGAGTTGGGCATTCGGCATGCCTTACGAAAACGAGGCGTGGTTCATATTCAGGCTGGGCGTGCTTACATGCCATTCGATATTTTCAATGTTCGCACCTTGCCCTATCACATCACCCCCGAAGGGCTGCCAGACCCTGAGCACATCCGCAACGACATCAAAGCCATTGCAAGGTTGATCAAAGACACCGGCGCATCTGACCGTGAGATGGTTCACAGCCCAATCTACAATCTGCTCACTGGCTTGAATGAACCCAACCGAAAAGACTTGCAAACTCATTTGGCAACTGGTTTTTGGCGCGAATATGAAGAATGGAAAGATAAGGTCACCGTTGCTCAACGGGACAAACATATTGGTGACATCCTTCTTTTGACCGAAGAAATCAAAAACCCGTTACTCCGCGAAGAAGCGATTGCGAATGTGGGGAATGCCCTGGCAAAGCTTGGGCGAAATGAACTGGCGTTGAAGCAATATCGCGAAGGCATTGAAGTAAACCCAGCCAATGTAGAATTCCGCCGTGAAGAAGCGTTTCATCTTAACCGGGTCGGGCGTGTTAATGAAGCCATTGTCAAGCTGGAAGGCATTCTGACCGATTACCCCAACGATACCAAATCCATTTCGTATTTAGGGCGCATTTACAAGGAAATGTGGACGAGTTCATGGGATAAGATCCCCGAAAAGAACAAACGTCTCAAACAAGCGTTCAATACCTATCACTGGTTGATTCAGTCGATTGATATTTACCTAAAAGGCTTTCAGGTTGACTTGCGCGAATACTATCCTGGCATAAACGCGTTGACATTATCCATGCTTGCTGTTTACCTGGCAGACCGCTACGATAGCAAGAAAACTCCTGACCCCGATATTACCCGCATCCGAAACCTGATCCCTGGCTTGCGAGACACATTGCGTTTCACCCTCGAAGGTAGAATCAGCCTCGAGCAAGAAAAAACCGATTACTGGACCCTCGCTTCGTTGGCAGAATTACGCCTGCTCACCTCCAATGACCTGGCTGAAGTGGTACGAACTTATCGCAAGGCAGTGGCAGCCCTGCGGCGTGATGTCTTCTCCTTGCGATCTTCCCTGCAACAACTGGAAACCATCTACTCGCTCGGCATCCGAACTGAATATGTTTCTGCATGCATTGAATTGGTCAAAGAAGAGATTCGGCATGCCAGTACAGGGGATGCTGCTGCCGCAGAGGTTACAACAACTCGTAATGGACGAACCAAAGCCTCTGGCGCCCGCGGACTTATCTTCACTGGCTATATGGTGGACTTTCCAGGGAAAGATAAAAAAGCCTTCCCACCTGAAAGAGAAGCAGAAATCCGCCAGGAAATTCGCAAGCGAGTCGAAAAATTCAAACCCCAGGCACAAGACCGCGCCTTCGTGGCTGGTCTTTCTGCCGGTAGTGAGATCATTTTTGCCGAAGTCTGTGCCGAAGCAGGTGTCAAGGTCAAGGCATTCCTGCCATACACCGAGTCAACTTATATTCGACGATTCGTGGCACCGGGCGGCGAAGCCTGGGTAGATCGTTTCTATAAATTGCGCAACAACTCTTTTATCGATGAGATCTATCAGAGCGAACATTTGGGGCAGCCCAAAGAAGGCGATAATCTTTTCGAGCGCAACGGACGCTGGGCGATCTATTCCGCACTGGGGCGAGTGGGCATAGAAAATACACGCATGATCGCCATGGCAAATGAATTCGTTGGCGATACCAAAGACCGCGATGTGCTGCTCACCAGCTACATGATCGACATGATGCGCAATGTAGGCGGCGTGGTAGAGGAATTCATCAACCCCTCCAAATACATTCATAACATGATCGACAGCGCCCTCGAACAACTCATTCAGGGAAACACCGAACCGATCGACAAGAAAAAACTTTCATCGCGCATGGTCAAAAAGAATAAGGTCGATAAAAAGTAAAAATAGTTAGGCAGTATACAATGAGACCCGCTCGTTATTCAGCGGGTCTCATTGTTTTATGTACTTTTTCATTCGGGTAAGGCCAGATCTCACCCTTCACCCCTCTGGCAAGGTAAAAATCCCCGGCACGAACAGTCTCTGGTCCTTCCAAGGTATGCACCACGATCATACGATCTTCATTACCAGCCACCACAGCCGCCAGCGGAACAATCAACGTGACTGCTCGTTTGATGCACAACCCTGGTCCTGTCATAATATAGGTCTCATCAAAGATATTTGCATCAATGGGCCACATATCTTCAGGCGCATCAAGTTCACTTACCAACATATCACCTGCCTTGGCAGTTAATATCGAACCCCAGGGTGTTTTCACTTCCTTAAATTGCGCATCCTCATCGCGCGGCACGAACGGCACAACCCGCCGGATCATTGCATTACGGTATGGCTTGAAATCCAGTTGGTCTAAAAGCGGATCATCAAACTTAAGAACAAATGGCTCAGTCATACTCTCTCTCTCTCCTGCTGGTTATATAGTAATCCTATTTTATCGCTTGTCTCATAATTAAGTAAAATTTTCTTTATCATCTCAAATATGTCATCCTGAGCGATAGCGAAGGATCTCTACGCCTGTAGTAAGAGACTCTTCGGTCACAAAGAACGCTCTCTCAGGGTGACATGGTGTTTTTGAGACAGGTTCTAAAAAAAATCAAAAGCTTTTCTAATGAATTATGCGATACTCTGTAATATAAAACCAAGGGCTTGAAAAGGAACCAAATATGAATCATCTGACTGTTATTGTAGGTGCAAGCGGTGCAGGCAAGACCTCACTACTCCATATGCTTAGGCAAAACGGTTCATTTACAACAGCAATCGAACAACATATCGAGCGACCGTTTCAGGCGCTTTTTAAAGAAAATACCCACTATGCCCTTGCCAATCAGCTTGATTATCTAATTCACCGCAGCACACAGGAAAAAGAGCTGAGAGATGCCACGCTTCCAGCCTTGATGGATGGCGGGCTTGACCTTGACTTCCATGGATTCACACGCCTCTTTCATACTCACGGTTGGATCAGCACTTCTGAGTTTGACCTGTGCCGACGCTTTTACACCTTCGCCCGTAGCCTGCTCCCGCCACCAGACCTCATCATCCACCTGCACGCGGACTCACAAACCGTCCGCGAGAGATTGGCATCGAGAAACAGAATCAACATCGCATCGGCAGAAGATGCGGAGCTGTTAGAGTCGTACATTGCTGAATGGCTAGATTCCGTCTCCGAGCCGAATATCCTACGGCTGGATGTTTCCAAAGAAAGCATTCAATATCCCATCAGTGTGCCGCTTATCCTTGATAAAATTAGAAGCCTGCGAGGTTAAATGGAAAACATTGATGAGCTAAAAAACAGAAACAGTGGCAAGCCAACCTATGTGTTGACCAATGCAAATGTGTTCGTCTCACCGGGCGGGTTTCATTACATTGACCATCTTGACCCAATGGAAGAAATTTCGCCTGAGATCGATGGCAGTGGGTTGGCAGAGGCAGAGGTCGCGTATATTGAGATGTCTTTGCAATCAAACCCAGAGCGGCTGGAAAATCAGGTCGCAGCGGTAATGCGGCACACAACAGCCGCCGGTAAAAAAGCCCTAGATATCGGCTGCGGCGGCGGGTTGTTTCTCTCGAAGTTGAAAGCTGAGGGTGCAGATGTGACTGGTATTGAATTAAGTGACACACGCGCTTTTTACGCAAAAGAGAAGCATGGCTTTCAAGTCATCAAACGCACAATTGAAGATGAATATTGGTTGCAATTTCATGGCACGTTCGATATCGTCACGTTATGGGATGTGATCGAACATGTCAACTATCCGTTTGCCACGCTGCAAGCGGCGGCAAAGATGCTCAAGCCAGGCGGCATTCTTCTGATCGATACTCCCTGCCGTGATGCGTTCTATCATCGCTTCGGCGAGCTGACCTATAAACTCTCTGGTGGCAAATACCCAACGTTCTTAAATGCCATGTATTCAGCAAAGCCGTTCGGGCACAAACAGATATTATCCTTTACCGAGATGAAGGGACTGCTTGAGGCAGCCGGTCTGCATGTTGCAGAACTAAAGCGTTTTCATGAGCTGTCTTTTCCATACAGTTTTTACTTAAAAAAACTAGTACGTTCCGAAGGGTTGGTCAAAATTCTATTGCCGCTTGTGAATATCTTTTTTGTTCTCTTCCCCATCCGAAACAAGATGCTGGCAATCGGGAAAAAGCACTGAGATCAAGTTATCGTTTTAGTGAATATCCACTTGTAAGATACCTGTAATTGTACGACGCAAAAGATGGAAGGGAATCAACAAAACAATATGGACAATATTGCTCAACGCAAATAAAAGAGCAATTGAGCGCAGCAGAGGGTCTAAAACAGGCGCAAGGTTTTCTAGCATCCATGTGCCTACGCCGGAAATGATCGCAAGTATCAACAGAGCGCCGATCCATAAGCCGAGGGGCAGCCAGGCACGGCGGTCAGACTCAGATGGAAGCATGGTGCTAGAAACAGCAAAGGTTAGGTAAAACCACAAGAAAATATCTGGGATGGATGGCAGCAATTGCAAACCCATCAGAAATAGTTGAATCTGCCCGTTGCTTAGAACATGCCAGAGGGCATCCAAACGTAATTGAACTACACCGGCATACGCCACAAAAGCCGAACCCGCAATAATGGGAGCCAGCCCGATCAACGAATCGCGCACAATGTCTGAGCGTTCTGTCTCCACATAACCCAACGTCAAATAACCATCTCCGGTCGTTTGTGGAATAACAGAAAATTTACCCGTGCGCACACCCAAAAGCTTTGCCATCAAAAAATGACTTAGTTCATGCAGGAACACACCTGGGAAAAAGATCAATGAAAACAGGGCGATTGTCAATGGCTTGTTGCGGGTGATCAGAAAAAAGATCAATTGAATTTCACGATGCAAAAGCCGCTGGAGATACACCAGCGGCAAAAGCATCAGGGCAAACCAAAGCAGACCTATGAACTGCACGATCTATTTCACTGCCGCCTTCGCAATGGCGATAAATTCTTCCACTTTCAAACTGGCGCCTCCCACCAATGCGCCGTCGATATCAGCCTGAGAGAAAAATTCAGCGGCGTTAGAAGCGGTCACTGAACCACCGTATAGGATGCGAATCGCTTCAGCCGTTTCTTTGCCGAACATTTCGCTCAACACCTGGCGGATGCCTGCATGCACAGCCTGGGCATTTTCTGCGCTGGAGGCTTTCCCTGTGCCAATTGCCCAGACCGGCTCATAAGCCACTACGACCTGCTTGGCAAATTCAGGCGAGATTTCCTGAAGCCCGGCTCGCGTTTGTGTAGAAACTACATTCGAAGTTTGCCCGGCTTCGTATTGTGCCAACGTCTCCCCCACACATACAATGGGAGTCAAACCGGTTTTTTGAGCGGCAAGCACTTTCTTATTCACAGTCTCATCGGTTTCGCCAAAATAGGTGCGGCGTTCTGAATGGCCAAGAATAACGTAGCCACATAATTCTTTTAACATGCCCGAAGCAACTTCACCTGTAAAGGCACCTTTTTCTTCCCAGTGCATATTCTGCGCACCCAACCCAATACTCGTCTCTGCAAGCAATTCATGGGCGGCGGCTAAAGAAACGAAGGGCGGGCAAACCACACGGTCTACACCTTGCAGGTCATTCAAGCCCGCTTTTAACGCAGAGAGCAGGTCGCGCGTCTCTGCAATCGTTTTGTTCATTTTCCAATTTCCAGCAACAAACATGGTTCTCATTGTGTATCCTTATTGAATGGTTTTAAGATTTTCTTCTGCCATGGCACGCAGCCAGGAAGGTAGGTTTGTATCTTTTGTTAATCCTTCCAGAATTAGTGTAGCCTCTTCGGTATTGCCCTTCTTAATGGCGACCTCTGCTTTCAGCAGATACACTTCTGGCAAAAACTCAGCTGAACGTTCAGCCGCGACGAGAGCCGTTTCTGCCTCAGTAATATTTCCATTGTATAACATGTGGCGTCCACGAACGATGTTCAAAAAAACCAGTTGTATTTTACCAAGTTGATCGAAAGGTACAATCAAAGGAAAGTCTTTTCGCGGCGCAGCTTTGTAGGCACTTTCGCGAAATGCTTGCTTTATCTCTTCATCCACCACGCCTTGCTGGGCAAGCTGCATGGGCATAATGCGTAAATACATACCAGCGGCAAAATGCCAGGCACTACGACTCTTATAATCTTGGGCGGCTTTCAAATAAAAATCCTGATTTGCCGGACCCGCTAGATTTGAAGCTTGCCCATATTCTTCGGCGGCGGGTAATTCCATACCCGCATCCCAAAACGCGAGCGAAAGCTGTAAATGCGCGTTCGGGTCGCTGGGATTGTTGCGTACCTGCTCATACGCTGCCTGAATTTCTGGCGTCATTTGATCAGGCGGGATCAATGTCGGGGTGGATAGACTGGATGGTGGCTGACCCTGCCCGGGCGGGGGAAGAGGCGTTGCGTTTTGAGTCGGAGCATCCACAAAAGGAGTTAACGTCGGTGGGTCAATGAAAGGTGTGAGTGTTGCCGCATCGGCTTCTCCTGTTATTCCTTGTATGGCATTGTTTCGAAGCGCAAACAAAGCGATGCAAAAACATAAAAGGATGATCACCCCGGCACTGACCCACACCCACGGGCTGCGCTTCTTTTTCTGACTTTTGAGCGGGTTCGGCTCCCGGGCTGGTTTTTCACTGCGGGTTTGTCGCTTTGCGGGCACAGGTGCAGCCGCTCCAATACTCAGGGTCGTTCCGCGCATGGGTGTACCGGCTTCGAGCCAAGCAGATTTGAAAGCGCCAATTAGTTCTTCGACCGTGGCATAACGGTCTTCACGATCTTTAGCAAGCGCCTTGAGTAAAACCCGCTGAACCGAGTCGGGCACATTCGGGTTGACGATCTTCGGCAAAGGCAAGGGGGTGTAAATATGGTCGTGAATAATGGAGAAGGGGGTATCGGCATTGAATGGCACCTGCCCCACCACCATTTCATAGATCATCACGCCAAAAGAATAGACATCGGTTTTTCCGTCCAAATCTTTTTTGCCCATCGCCTGTTCGGGAGAGATGTATTGCGGCGTGCCCATGATTGAATCAGCAGAAAGGGTTGATTCGCCTGCCTGGGCAATGCGAGCCAGCCCAAAATCTGCCAGATACATGATGTTTTCGTTTGATATCAAAACATTCGAAGGTTTGATGTCACGATGCAAAACCCCCTGACGATGAGCATAGCCAACCGCCGAGCCAACCGTCTCAACGACCTGTTCGATCTCTTTGGCAGTCAGCGGACCCGCCGACATGCGCGCCTTGAGCGTATCGCCTTCAATGAACTTCATCACCAAATAAGGGCGACCCTCATGTTCGGCGAAATCATAAACCGGCACAATGTTGGGATGCTCCAGCTTGGCAACGACCTTGGCTTCGCGTTGAAAGCGGTTAATGAAAGTGGAGTCTTCGTTAAACGCTTGATGCAATACTTTCAATGCCACATATCGGTCAAGTGCGGCATGGTACGCCTTAAAGACAGACGCCATGCCACCATGCCCCAACTGTTCAATCACTTGATATGGGCCGACATTATCTCCCGGCTTGAATGACATTCGATTTCTCCGCTTGCAATTTTTCCTCATTATAGCCGAACCAGACCATCCTCCAATTACACAATTGTAAATTGAGCGTAAATCGTTATGAAAACAAAAAGCGGACAGGTGTTGAGCCTGTCCGCTTTGGAACGCATAATACTACGGTTGAAAATCGACTGTCACATTGACGATGCCATTTTCCGGGGTAAAGGTCACCGGGAAGGCTTTGAACGTGCCGTCGCCACAGTTCACATTCCATTCTTCGCGCCAAATGCCAGCGCCATCCGGCTGTTGAATGACGTTAATGGTTGTCCCTTCTACAGTGGGAGCGCTACAGCCAGACATCATACCGATCAACTGAACAGAAGCCCAAGCCACTATGCGGGTTTCATCATCGGCAAGACCACCAACCGGAATCTCTCCACTAGTGTCAAATTCAGGGATAACCGGGTTGCCGTTCGGGTCCACCGGAACAAAAGGCACATCGGTGGGAATCTCAAAATCTTGCAGGTCTTCTACGGCTTGCTGAGCAGCAACATACGTCTGATAAGCGTAATAGCCACCGATACCAGTAACAACACAACAACAGCAAAGCACCACAGCTACTACCACTGCAATAATCACGTTACGATTATTTTTTGGAGCAGTCGTTTGGGGAATTGGGTTTGATTCCATGGGTTTCTTTTCTCCTATAAATTGATAAAAACATTATACAAATAAAAGGAGCAGACGAATATAAAATTCGCCTGCTCCTTTAGTCCTACTAAAGAATGAACTATTTATCGTTCAGCGCTGCCACACCGGGCAGTTCTTTGCCTTCCAGAAATTCCAACGAAGCGCCGCCGCCTGTAGAGACGTGCGTCATCTGCTTGGCAACGCCAGCTTTTTTAACTGCACTGGCAGAGTCACCGCCGCCGATCACGGTAACAGCTTTGGATTCAGCCATCATCTTCGCAAGGGAGAAGGTTCCTTCAGCGAACTTCGGCATTTCGAAGACGCCTACGGGTCCATTCCAAACGATCAATTTGGCTCCGTCTAACGTAGCTTTATACAAGCTGACGGTTTTCGGTCCCACATCCAACATGCGCCAACCTGCGGGGATCTTGTCCACATCTACAGTTTGGGTGTTGGCTTCGGCATCGAATTTATCCGCAATGATCGCATCAACGGGCAAGACAAGTTTATCGCCCAATTTGGCGAGCAACGTCTTGGCGGTTTCCAACGCTTCGGCTTCAACGAGACTATCCTGCATGTTCAGTCCCTTCGCGGTGAGGAAGGTATTCGCCATACCACCGCCGATGATGAGCTTGTCGCATTTTGCGGCGAGGGTTTCGACCACGAGAATCTTGTCGCTGATCTTTGCACCGCCCAAGATGGCGATATAAGGATGCTCGGGGTTCGCCACAGCTTTGCCGAGATATTCCAATTCCTGTTCCATCAAAAAGCCAGAGACAGCAGGCAGGAAGCGCGCAATCCCTTCGGTGGAAGAATGTGCGCGATGAGCCGAACCAAAGGCGTCATTGACGTATACATCCGCAAGAGCTGCCATTTGTTTGGCAAGCTCAATGTCGTTCTTTTCTTCGCCTTTGTGAAAGCGCGTATTCTCCAACATCACCACATCGCCGGGTTTAAGGGACTTTGCAATGGCTTCCACTTCTGCCCCAACACAATCGGGTGCCATGGTCACGGGGCGATTGATCAGTGTGGATAAAACTTCGGAAGCAGCACGCAGGCTGAATTCGGGGTCTGCGTCGCCTTTGGGTCGTCCCAAGTGACTGGCGAGCAGGAGCGAGGCTCCCTGATCCAACACATATTGGATGGTCGGCAAAGCGGCTTTGATGCGCTTGTCGTCGGTGACTTTGCCTTTTGCCATGGGGACGTTGAAATCCACACGCATGAAGACCCGCTTGCCTTTGAGGTCGATGTCTTTTACAGTTTTCTTGTTCATGTTTCCGCCAAAAAAGTAGGGGCGGGGTATACCACTTTGTGGCACAAGCCCGCCCCTACACAGGGGTTACAGGGATTTCGCCATCAATGCCGTAAGATCGGCAGTGCGGCTTGCATAACCCCATTCATTATCATACCAAGCGACCACTTTGATCATGTTGCCCATCACGATGGTATCCATGGC
>JBDKJK010000468.1:0-4679 GCA_039796675.1 Chloroflexota bacterium | reverse complement strand
CAAACCCCAATCAATCGCCTGCCCGTGTGTACATGCAAGATGGCAGTGACTTGCCCATCACTGTCCTTGGCGGTTCGCCAGGCTACATCAACCTGCTGGACGCGCTCAATGCGTGGCAACTGGTCAGGGAGTTGAAGCAGGTTATCGGTCTGCCTGCGGCGGCTTCGTTCAAACACGTCAGCCCATCAGGTGCCGCCGTCGCCGTCCCGTTGACCGATGTCCTCAAGAGAATCTATTTCGTGGATGACATGGAACTTTCTCCGTTAGCCACTGCCTACGCTCGTGCCCGCGGCGTGGACAGGATGTCATCCTTCGGCGATTTCATTGCGCTATCTGATTCTGTGGATGTCCCCACCGCCAAACTGATTTCGCGCGAAGTGTCCGATGGCGTGATCGCGCCCGCGTATGAGCCTGAAGCGTTGGAGATTTTGAAAAAGAAGAAGCAAGGCAAATACGCCATCGTGCAAATTGACTCCGCGTACGAACCGCAATTGACCGAAACGCGTCAAGTCTTCGGTGTGAGCATGGAGCAGCGTCGCAATGATCGTATTGTGACCCGCGAAGACTTCGCCAACATCGTAACGAAGAAAAAAGACCTGTCAGAATCTGCGGTGCGCGATATGTTTATCGCATGGATCACGCTCAAGTTCACGCAATCCAACTCTGTTTGTTATGTGGCCGATGGACAGACCATCGGCGTCGGCGCAGGGCAGCAATCGCGGGTGCATTGTGCCCGTCTCGCTGGCTCCAAAGCGGATTTGTGGCGACTGCGTCAGCATCCATCCGTTTTGGCTTTGCCGTTCAAGAATGGCGTCAAACGCCCCGACCGCGACAACGCCATTGACCAGTTCCTGCAACCTGATGTCAATGATGAAGAGAAAAAGAATTGGGCAAATGTATTCACCGAAATCCCGAAACAATTGACCAACGAAGAACGTCGCGCGTGGATTGACAGTCTCACCGATGTCACGCTTGGCTCCGACGCCTTCTTCCCCTTCCGCGACTCGATTGACCGCGCCGCCAATAGTGGAGTGAAATACGTCCTGCAACCTGGCGGCTCCAACCGCGATGAAGATGTCATCGCCGCTTGTGATGAATACGGCATGACCATGGTCTTCTCAGGCTTGCGCCTCTTTCATCATTAAGACTGGTCGCTAGATACTAATTACTGATGACTGCTCTCCCCCGTCTCGTCGTTCTAATATCAGGTAATGGCTCTAATTTGCAGGCGATTCTTGATGCTTGTAAATCAGGTGAACTCAACGCTCAGGTTGTATCCGTTATCAGTAACAAGTCGGATGCCTACGGGCTCATTCGTGCAAAAAATGCAGGTGTCGAAGCTATTCAATTTCCAAAATCACAAAGTGAATCTCGTCAGGAATACGACTCTCGCCTTGCCAATTACGTGTCTACCTGTTTACCTGACTACGTGATTTTAGCTGGCTGGATGCGGATTCTTTCCTCTTCCTTTCTTTCGTCCTTCCCCAACAAAGTCATCAATCTCCACCCCGCCTTGCCAGATACCTTCCCTGGCACCCACGCCATCGAACGTGCCTTCGAAGCCTTCCAACGCGGCGAGATCGACCATACAGGTGTCATGGTTCATCTCGTCCCCGATGAAGGCGTGGACAATGGTCCCGTGCTAGCAACGGAAATCGTTCCCATTCACAAAGAAGACACGCTCGAAACACTGGAAGCCCGTGTCCACGAAACTGAACATGGATTATTCGTAGGCATATTAAAAAGGATGGTGTCTAAATAAAACAATTATTCAAACTGAATTTGATCAACCGCAGATTTAGTGGCAAGTGCGATGGGTTTAATATCCCATCCGAACAAATCGAAATTCATCTTTAGCGCTTCAAACATGCATTGTATCGTTTCAACACACAAAAAATTAATCGAATCTAAAGTGATGTGCTTCTCAAAGTATGCACCTTTTACATTTTCAAAAATTATTTGCTCTGAATGAGTTTGGATAAATCCAAAATGTTGCAATGCCCAAGGATGAGCATGAACCATACCTGATAACAATCGATAATTTTGCTCTTTATTAAGCATTTTTTTTACGATTTTAGTAACAGATGGCATTTCTTGCCCGACGCCAATACGCTTATTCTTTTTGTTCAAAACCCTTGGGTAACCAAGTTCCTGCGCCAACTGTTCGATTTGATTGATTCGCTTATGAATATCTTTTGGATTGACTATTCCTTTTGTTGTTTCTGCAAGTTTAGCTTGTTGATCTAGACCTTCATAACGAAAAGCTAAACTTCTTCTTACCCTTTCCTTAGCATCGATTTTTGTGTCAAACAACCACATTGAAAGGGAAGCTGCTTCTAGACAACCTCGAACACATGTCCAAGGAGCGATGGATTGCGCAGGTTCAGTAAGGGTACTTTTAAGTGCAAAAGCATAATCTGCTGCAACTTCTATTAAAGTTGCAGCTTGCGAATAAGCAGTACCAATAGATTCTGGTCTTATAAATGAGCTCAGCTCTTTAGCGGCTATAGAGTTAGGAAAGGGTTTATGCTCGTATCCTGCCCAAACTTTACCAGTTTGTTCTAAGAAATCTTCAACTGAGCTGATTGATTTTGAGATAGCGTTCTTTGTCATAGTAAACACCTATTCAAAAATAATATAGCTATTTTACATTCTACTTGCCCGAAAGGAAACCATAATGCCCACTGCCATTCTATCCGTCCACAACAAAACTGGACTCGTCGAATTTGCCCAAGGACTTGCCTCTCTCGGTTGGACTCTGCTCGCCTCTGGCGGCACAGCCAAGCTGCTGCGCGACAATAACATCCCCGTCACCGAAGTCGCGGACTACACCAAGTCGCCCGAAATCCTTGGCGGACGTGTCAAAACCCTCCACCCCGCCATCCACGGTGGACTCCTCGCCCGACCCACCGACGAAGACCATCAGCAACTCATCAACCTCAGCTGGGACTACATCGAACTTGTCGCCGTAAATCTCTATCCCTTTGAAGAGACCATTGCTAAACTAAATGTCACCTACGCTGACGCCATCGAAAACATCGACATCGGCGGTGTGACCCTCATCCGCGCCGCAGCAAAGAACCATGAACGCGTCACCCTCATCTGCGACCCCACCGATTACACATCCATTCTCGATGAAATCCGCGCTGGCAGCATCTCTGCCCAAACCCGCACTAAACTCGCGATCAAAGGCTTTGCATCTACAGCACACTACGATACCGCCATCCACGCTTATCTGAAACAAAAATCCGAAGCCTAAGTACGCTCTTGTCCGTTTCTATTCGTGAGTCCGTTATAGAGTCCGCTGACCACATCCGCTATCCGTTCCAAAAATCCGCTTTCATCCGTGAATCCGTGATAAAGTCCGTTTACAACACCCCATTCACAACAGGTGACAGTCACTTCCAAAGTGACTGTCACCTTAATACAAGGAGATAACCAAATGAACGAAGAACTTTTTGACCGCTTTGATTCCCTCACTTTCGACGATGTCCTCATCGTCCCTGGCTACACCGAAGTGCTTCCCAACGAAACCGATGTGCGCGTGCAACTCACGCCGACCATTCAACTCAACGTCCCCATACTCTCCGCCGCCATGGATACGGTCACCGAAGCGCGGCTGGCGATTGCGTTGGCACGTGAAGGCGGTATGGGCATCATCCACCGCAACATGCCGCCCGAAGCCCAAGCCGCCGAAGTGGAAAAGGTCAAGCGCTCACAATCAGGCATGATCGTCGAACCCATCAGCCTCCAGCCCGACGCACCGCTCAGCAAAGCCGAAGAGATCATGTCCACCTATCATATCAGCGGCGTACCCATCACCGATGACCATGGCAAACTCGTCGGCATCCTCACCAATCGCGACATCCGTTTCGTCGAGCCGTCTGATTACAACCTGCCTGTCAGCCAGTTCATGACGGGCGGAGAAAAACTCGTCACTGCAAAAGTGGGTATCTCTGCCAAAGATGCCCAAGACATCTTACAAAAATATCGCATCGAAAAACTTCCGCTTGTAGATGAGAATGGCATCCTCAAAGGTTTACTCACCGTCAAAGATATTCAAAAGGCACGCGACTATCCCA
This sequence comes from Chloroflexota bacterium, assembly GCA_039796675.1. Taxonomy (GTDB): domain Bacteria; phylum Chloroflexota; class Anaerolineae; order Anaerolineales; family Villigracilaceae; genus Villigracilis. Next base: position 597 of record JBDKJK010000468.1, on the reverse strand, counting down.
ACGCTTCCACCGATGTAAAAGGACGTCTTATCGTCGGCGCGGCTGTGGGCGTAGGCAAGGATGTCGAAACCCGCGTGGACCTGATGATTAAAGCAGGCGTGGACGTGGTCACCATTGACACCGCACACGGACATTCCAAAGGCGTACTCGAAGCCATTCGCCGCATCAAGGGCACATGGAAAGACCTGCCCGTCTTCGCAGGTAATGTCGTAACAGCCGAGGGTGTGGATGCGCTCGTCGAAGCAGGAGCAGACGCAATCAAAGTCGGAGTCGGGGCGGGTTCCATCTGCACTACCCGAATCGTTTCGGGCGCAGGAATGCCGCAAGTCTCCGCCATCTTCGAATGTTCACGCGCCGCACAAAAACACGGCGTCTCCATCATCGCCGATGGCGGCATCAAGTTCAGCGGTGATATCGTCAAAGCCATCGTTGCGGGCGGTAATGCCGTCATGCTCGGAAGTCTGCTCGCGGGTCTCGATGAAGCGCCAGGCGAAGTGATGATGTATGAAGGTCGCCGCTTCAAGGAATATCGCGGCATGGGCAGTCTCGGCGCGATGAAAGGCTATGGCGTTGATCGTTATGCTACGGGTCAAAGCG
>JBDKJK010000467.1:0-3382 GCA_039796675.1 Chloroflexota bacterium | reverse complement strand
TCCGCTTCCATCGAACCGACCAGACAGATCTTGCCCTGGTCTGCACGCATATTGGTGTAGATGCTCAAGAACCAGTCAAGTTTTGCTTCAGGGCTCAAGTCACTCACGCGTGTGTTATTGATCCATAACTTGAAGCGCTCACGATAGCGCTGCATAACAGCAATGCCCAGGTCTTCTTTAGTAGGGTAGTGATAATGAATGGCAGCGTTCTTTACCCCTAACTCTGCAGCAATGGCGGCATAACTGAAGCCATTAAAACCTTTATCTTGCAACAAGGTTTCACCCAGGTTCAAAATAGTGCGCTTGGAGTTTTCGATCTTGACCATTACAAAGATTTTACTTACTAGTTAGTAAGTTGTCAAGCCTACCCCGTATTTCTCAACCCTGCCGCAATCCCGTTGATGGTTAACGCCATCACCTCGCGCAGAGACTTCGCCTCTTCCCCATCCTGGTCATCCAACTTGCGCAGGCGTTGCAGTGTTTCAACCTGAATGTAATTCAACGGGTCCACATATGGGTTGCGGAGTTGAACGGCTTGTTGTGTAAGCGGCTCCAATTCCAATAACGATTGATGGCGGCTGATTCGCAGCACGGCATCACAAGTCCGCGCATATTCAGAGCGGATCGTTTGAAAGACCTCATTCGCAAGTTTTTGATCGGGCACAAGGCTCACATACAAGGCTGAAATATCCATGTCCGCTTTGAGCAAAGAGATCTCGGAATTATTCAACAGCGTACGGAAGAATAACCAGCCATCGTACATTTCTTGCAGGAGCGACAGATCACCCACCGCCTCCAACCCGGACCCGAGGCTGTACCAGCTCGGTAAGTTGAATCTACTCTGCATCCATGAGAAAACCCACGGTATCGCGCGGATCTGATTCACCGCCCCAGCTTTGGCACGCGATGCCGGGCGTGACCCGATCTGCAAGCGTTTGATTTCATCCAAAGGGGTGGCAGCTTCCCAAAATTCGATAAAGCCCGGCGTTTCATACACAAGAGAACGATAGGCACGGAAACCCGCATTTGAGATCGTCTCCATGGTCTCACGCCATTTGGCAGGGATAATTTCTTTTTTATTTTTATTTGGCGCAGAAGCAAGGATGACCGCGCTGGCGATCTGTTCCAGATGACGGTGCGCCAAGCCCGGGTTGGCATAGCGTGAAGCGATGATCTCGCCTTGTTCAGTCACACGAAATTTTCCATTGATACTGCCCACCGGCTGAGCGCGGATGGCGTTATTGGCAGGTCCGCCGCCGCGGGCAATGGTGCCGCCCCGCCCGTGGAAGATGGTCAACTTGATATTGTGCTTGGCAGCTACTTTAGTGATCTCTTCCTGCGCTTGATACAAAGACCAGTTCGCCATGACATAGCCGCCGTCTTTGTTGCTATCTGAATAACCAATCATCACCATCTGCTCATTATTATGAGACTGCAAATGTTCACGATAATATTCCGACGTGAAGAGCTGTTCCAGAATCACAGGGGCATCTTTCAGGTCTTGAATCACTTCAAAAAGCGGCGTAATGGATGGTAATGTTTTACATCCGCCCCATTTGGCAAGCAGAAGTACGGTCAACACATCGGCGGCGGCATGAGTCATCGAAATGACAATGGGACCCAAGAGGTCGTTGCCATAGATCTCATTGGTGCGACCGATCAATTTGAAGAGCGCCCAGGTTTCAGAAGCGGCTGCAGTGACGCCAAGGCTCGGAGCAAGACTCGGAACTGGGTCCCGTAAGAGGCGCTCTAATAGCTCGGTACGGCCGTCATCGGGCAAGGTCTCAAAATTAGATTCAATGTTCAACGCCCGCAAGACTTCGCTCAGGGCGGCATTGAAGCGGCTTGAGTCTTCGCGAATATCGAGGCGGGCGGCGCGCAACCCAAAGATCTCGGCTTTATGGATGACGGTCTGCAATTGGTCTTGCACCAAACTGGTGGGTAGGACCGAAGCGATGAGATGCAAAACATGCAGCACTTCATCAATATCCAAGCGGGCGTGATGTTCATGAGTGCCCAGCAAATGGGTTTTCATTTCTTCTTTTGAAGCTTCTGCCAGATCGTTGGTCAACAACGCGATCACGAGGCGATAGGGTTCATTGGCGTAACGCTTCTCGATGTATTCCACCCGTTTGGGAAATGGACGACGGTTTTCGATCCATGCTAATAATTCAGGCGGCGGATAGATGCGGCTCGAACTGACGCTCAACTGCCTGCCCAACTCTTGAAATTCGCGGCGTAAACCTTCAACGGCAAGACCTCGATGCAGGCGCAACGTTTCAGCAGTGACATCGGTCTTGACGAAGGGATTTCCATCACGGTCGCCGCCGATCCACGATGCAAGCTTGAGCCAATGATGCGGCGGCTTCACATCAGGATAATGAAGAGCGAGCGCGCGTTCAAGGTCATGATAGATGGCTGGCAGGGAATTCCAAAAATACGATTCGACAAAATACAACCCAGTGCGCACTTCATCGGTCACTGATAATTTATCGGCGCGGGTGCGGTCTGTAAGCCACAGCCCAAGGATCGCGGCATGCAGCGCATTATGGGCATTCTGCTTTTCGTAAGGATACAGCCCATTTCTGGCGATCAAGTCCAGTTGAGCTGCGATGCGTTCGGTCTTCGAAAGGATGGTGCGGCGGCGGGCTTCGGTGGGGTGAGCCGTGAGAACCAACTCGATGGAAAGACTCTCCATCAAGGCGTTCATCTCATCTGAGGTCATGCCATTTTGCTTGAGAGTTTCTATCGCCTCGCCAATCGACTCGTGAGCGGGTGCAGGGAAAATTTCCTGTTCCTGTTTGCGAAGGGTCTGCACACGGTAATCTTCTTCTGCCAGGTTCACGAGATCGAAATAGGCAGTAAATGCCGCTGCCACCACACGCGCATCTGAATCCTTTAAAGCAGAAACGGCTTGCTGTAATTTCAGCGCCGCTTCAGGGTCACCGTTCCGCCGCGCCTTGGCAAGCGCACGGATTTGCTCTTCGATATTAAATAATTCCGGCGATTCCATTTTTGAAATGACCGTCCCAAGCAGATTGCCCAACAAGCGAATGTTTTGAGAAATTTCCATAACATTTGATTTTATATCATGAGAAGCCCCTGCCCTATTACCCAAATGGGGGCTCTCTGAGAATTGCCGTGATTAAAAACCTTTTGGACACGGATTTACCCTTCGGGCACGATGTCACGGGCAGACACGGACAAAACATGGATTTTTTGAATTTTTTCCGTGAGACTCCGTGAAATCCGTCTTTTCCGTGTACAGAGTCACGGCAAGTCCTAAAGACCCCAAATGGGGAGTTGTTCATGGTTGCATTTGCAAGAGCGCCAAGCCGCAACGGTTATATAATCACTTTAAATACATTCCACACCCAGGAGC
>JBDKJK010000466.1:0-7582 GCA_039796675.1 Chloroflexota bacterium | reverse complement strand
GGGCTGGCAGACTTGATTCAGCCCAATGGAGAGATCATCTTAAGTGGGATTCTCGATCACCAGTCAGAAAGTGTCATAGAGGCTGGTCAAGCCAAGGGGTTGAAGCGAGGCGAAACCCGTCAAATGAAAGATTGGGTTGCCATTTCCATGAAGAAGTAATTTCGTCATTGCGAGGGCGGTGTTCTTCCGCCCGAAGCAATCTCATGTGCCAGAAGATTGCTTCGTTGGGCTTCGCCCTCCTCGCAATGACATTTGAGAAATCTGTGCTATGATTCGAACACGATGGATCGCCGTAAACTCATCCAATATCTGCTGTTGAACGTCTTCGTCTCGGCGAGCGTGACGGGCGGCATCTTGTTCTGGTACGACCGCAATTATCGCGCCGTCAGTCAACCGGCTGTGGTGCAGGTTCGGGCGACATCAGCCAGTAGCGGCAATTCTGCTTCAACATCGAACACCGAATTGCAGACAGATATCCCCGTGAAGATCAGCAGTGTGGTTGGTTCGGGCGTATTGACTTCTGAAGTGGTTATCATAAAATTCGAAGGGGAAGGACAACTTGACCTAACCTCGTGGCAACTTAAGGATGATAATGGTAATACTTATACATTTCCCAAAGTCACTCTTTACCCGAGCGGAGCTGTGCAAGTCCACACCGTAGCTGGAACCGACACCGTCATTGACCTCTATTGGGGCATTGGCGATGCCATTTGGAATTCTGGCGAAGAAGCCAGACTATTTGATTCACAAGGCAATTTAAGAGCTGTTTATAAAGTACCGTGATTAACCGCTAAGGTCGCTAAGAAGAACAAAGGTTTTCTTCGCGTTCTTAGCGCACTTAGCGGTCAAGAAAGACCTTTGACTTTCAACCTGATACTTGACACCTGAAACCTAACCATGACCCAAGCCCTCTATCGCAAGTACCGCCCCAAACAATGGGATACCGTGATCGGACAAGACCACGTCATCCAAACTCTCACCAACTCCATCAAAGCAGACAGAGTCGGTCACGCCTATCTCTTTGCCGGTCCGCGTGGAACGGGCAAGACCACTGTCGCGCGTTTGCTGGCGAAAGCGGTCAACTGCCTCAACGACGACCCCACCCAACGCCCCGATAATACCTGCGAACACTGCAAAGCCGTCAACGAAAACCGCTTCATGGATATGATCGAGATCGACGCCGCCTCTAACAACGGCGTGGACGATGTCCGTGACTTGCGCGAAAAGATCAACTTCTCACCATCCCAAGGCAAATACAAAGTCTATGTCATCGACGAAGTTCACATGCTTTCGGGCGGTGCATTCAATGCCTTGCTCAAAACGCTCGAAGAACCGCCTCCACATGCCATCTTTGTTTTAGCCACTACTGAAATTCACAAAATCCCCGCCACAGTTTTATCGCGCTGTCAGCGACATGAATTCCGCCGTGTGCCGATTGATGAAATCGTCAAAAATCTCAAAGAGATCGCCGTAACTGAAAACATCCAAGTCGACGAAGAAGCGCTCACGCTCATTGCTCGTCAGTCAGCGGGGGGCATGCGCGACGCGCAATCTCTCCTCGATCAACTCGCATCCACCGGCGCAAGAATCACGCTTCACATTGCACAGCAAGTCCTCGGCACAGCAACCAGTCAAACCGTGCTCGATGTCATCAACTCCATTCTCGATCATCAACCCGCGCGCGGACTCGAAACCATTCACAAAGCCCTCGACTCGGGCGCCGATCCGCGCTCGCTGGCGCGTCAACTCGTGGAATATACTCGCGGTCTCATGCTCATTCAAATGGGCAACGCCGAGCAGGTCGAAGCCACGCGTGAAGTCAAAACTCAAATGGAAGCGCACGCCAAAGCCTTCAACACCTCCGATGTTTTGCGTATGATGAAAATCTTCAACAACGCGGCAACGGATTTACGCGGCGGCTGGCAGCCCTCTTTGAGTCTGGAACTCGCCCTCGCGGAAGTGATCGACGCTCCAGCCGAATCTCCTCAACCCGCCGTTACGCCTCGAACCAAGCCTCAGCCTGTATCCGCTCCCGTAGCAGAATCCAAGCCTGAGGTTAAGAGTGACGCGCAGCCCGTCGTCGAATCACCAGCCATTAATGCCAACGACATCGTTAAAGCGTGGAAGCCGCTGATCAACACGCTTCCTAAAGACAAAAATACACTTGGCGCGTTGATGAACTCCGTGCGGAATATCGACGTGCAAGGTAAGACCCTCATCCTTGGCATGGCAAGTGACGTGCTCGTAGAAAAGCTCAACAAGCCCGACCAGATCGAAACCATCCAGCGCCTCATCAAAGACCACTTCCACGTGGACTTGTCCGTGCGCTGTGTTGTGACCAACGCCAAAGGCAAACTCCCTGCCCACGTCGCGCAAGACGGCATGGTCGCCGCCGCGATTCAACATGGTGGCGAGATCGTGGATATAGATGAGTAGAGCGGTAATTGGAGATTAGTAATTGGTAATTGAGGTTGATTATGGCGACTTCGAAGAAAGATAATAACGGTAAGAAGAAAGACATAAAAATTGAGTTTACGATCAGCCCTGTGCTTCAACAGGTAGAGAAGAAAATTAGCGAGGCGCAAAATTTTCAATTAGAAGTCATTGCTCGGACGAACTTCAATTCCTTTAATGGCAAAAGAATCGCTGAATGGCTGAGAGAAAATCACCGAATGTGGCGGTCAGTTTTGTTGCCTCTGGATTTTATTTCTCTCCGTGATATGGCAGATGGACACTGGCATGCAGACACACTTTATATTTATCCTGAAGACGGCTATCACTTCAAACTGGAAGAAATTATGAAAGAACAATTCCGTGCTGATGAAACCCAATGGATTGGCGGGGAAGACGCAATGGATTTGCTTGGTACGGATGAAATAGAAGATACTTCACATATTATTCTTTCTGCTTGGTGGGATTGACTACTAACTACTAAACTATATAACTATTCAACTAGGAGACTAATTTATGGCAAAAGGATTCAACAAAGGACCCGCCATGGGCGGCGGGCAGGGCGGAATGATGCAGCAATTGCAGCGAATGCAAAAGCAAATGGAAGAAGCGCAGGCGAAACTCGCCGAAGAAACCGTATCCGCAACGGCGGGTGGGGGAGCGATTAAGGTTGTCATGACCGGCGACCAGAAATGCAAATCGGTTGAGATTTCCCCTGAATTCCTCAAAGACGCAGACGCCGAAATGCTGCAAGACATGGTCTTGTCTGCTGTCAACATGGCATTGGACGAGTCGCGTGCCTTGCAGGAAAAGTTGATGGGTCCGCTCGCGGGTGGGATGCCCTTCTAAACTATGGAACGCAAAGATATATTTGATGTTGTTCGAGATTTCTTTGCGTTACTGAATTCACCAAACACTAGTGAGGATGAATTTGAAAATGTCCGTGCTTTAGTCCGTGTGTTAGACGACTTGGCACGGGCTTATCATTTTGTGATTTATGAATTTGATGGACAGGCTAATGATCCGCCAGCTCATGATTTGCAACTGTACAGTGCTATGAGAAATTTAGCTGGGAGTAAATTCCCAACGCTTGGAGATTATTCTACAGTAGATCCTCTTGAAGTTCCAACATCCGAAATATTGACGGGCGATGCTTTGGATGACATCGCTGATATTGCTTGTGATTTGCAGGATGTCTTGTGGTGTCTTGAAAACACAAGTGAAAGTAATGCTTTATTTCACTTTCAAATACGTTATGATAGCCATTGGGGTAGACATCTGCGATACCTTCAAGTTTATTTATACGAAATTCTTCATTGAGAGAAACCATGCTACTTCCTGAATCTATCCAAAATTTGGTCACGGCACTTGAACGTCTGCCGGGAATTGGTCCGAAATCTGCTTCACGACTTGCATTTTATTTATTGCGCGCATCTGAAGACGTCGCGCAGGATTTGTCCACGGCGCTGGCGAATCTCAAAGCCAACACCGCCTTCTGCTCTGAATGTTTCAACATCACCGATGCAGGGCGCGAACGTTGTGAGATTTGCGAATCCCAAAAACGCGACGCATCTCTAATCTGTGTCGTCGAAGAAGCCTTGGATGTCCTCGCACTGGAACGCACCGGCGGCTTTCAGGGCAAGTATCACGTCTTACAGGGAGTTTTATCTCCCATCGAAGGCATCGGTCCCGATGATTTAAAGATCAAGCAACTTGCCGAGCGCGTGGCGCGTGGGGGAGTGGGGGAGGTTATCATCGCCACCAATCCCAGCATGGAAGGTGACGCAACGGCACTTTATCTTCGTCAACAACTTGAGCCGATGGGCGTCAAAGTCACCCGCCTTGCGCGCGGTCTACCCGTTGGCGGTGACTTGGAATACGCCGATCAAAATACCTTGCTGCGTGCGCTTGCAGGCAGGCATGAAATGAACTAATGTGGGCGACCGTGAAGGTCGCCCCTACGTTTTAAAAATGAACATCACCATTCTCACCTTCGGCTCTCGCGGCGACGTTCAACCGTTTTTACCGCTATCCCTCGGCTTGATGTCTCGCGGACATAATGTCATTCTCGCCGCGCCTGCGCGATTCAAGTCACTGGTTGAAGAACATGGCATCACATTCTTTCCGCTCGCTGGTGACCCTGAAGAACTCAGTCGCCGCCTCAATGACGCGGGCTACAATTTCTTCAAACTCCTTAAAGAGTTAATGTCTCATGCTGTGGATATCGGTGCCGAAATGATGCGTCAAACCGATGAGGCTTGCCGCGACGCAGACCTCATCATCCATACCTTCGCTCATGCTATTGGTGCGCACACCCTCGCCCGCGAGAAAAACATCCCCGACATTCACATCCAAACCTTTCCCATGTTCACGCCCACCGGCGATTATCCCAACATCTCTTTACCCAACCTCCAAAATCGTTTCTTGAATCGCCTAACTCATACCGCTTCTTTAAAAATTACCGAACTCACCTCCTATTTGGGATTTGACCAAGTCCGCCTCCGAGCGGGATTACCCCAACGAAAGCTTTATTCTCCCTTCAAAGATTCCCCGCCTCGCCTCCGGACCCCGATCCTGTGCGCCTGGTCCCCAAGCCTGATTCCACCCTCAAGCGACTGGAGTCCGCGTGTGCATGTCACTGGATATTATTTCTTTCCTCACAACAATTCATATGTCCCATCAAATGAATTAAAGGAATTCCTGGAATCGGGAAAGTCACCAGTTTGTATTTCATTTGGAAGCATGGTCAATAAGAACGCAGAAAAAGTTGACGAGATTATTCGTGAAGCATTAAAGCGAACAAACAATCGCGGCATTATCTTATCAGGGTGGGGAAGTATGAAACGTGATTCAACGAGTGACCTGTTGTATCTTGAGTCCGCACCGCATGATTGGCTATTACCGAAATGCAAACTATTGATTCATCATGGCGGCGCTGGGACAACATCTGCTGTGTTGCGTGCTGGCATTCCGCAAGTTGTTGTGCCATTCATGGCAGATCAACCATTTTGGGGAAGTAGAGTCTATGCAATTGGTGTTGCACCAAAACCGATTCGCGTGAATCAATTATCAATCGAGAAGATGGTGAGCGTTATTGCTAAGGCTGAGTCAAAAGATATTCTTGAGCGTGCCCAGGTAACAGGTCAAGCAATACGAGGCGAAGATGGTGTGATGAATGCGATCCAGTTGATAGAGTCATATGTGAATGAGTACAGTGAAACCATCTGAAAATTGGTCTGATTTTTTAAGGTTTAAATCGCTTGGATTCATTGACAAATAATTACAGATGCATATAATTCCCCCTCGCCAGTAATAAAGAACGATTTCGTCTTCACGACAAATCAATAACAACTGAACATCATTTCAATCAAGAAGTTTTGAAGTTGATACATAAAAAGTCTTGACAAAAGAAATGATGGCGAGTAGAATTCTTTCTCGCCAGTAATAAAAAAAGATTTCGTCTTCCAGACAAATCATTGACAACTGAGTAACCGTCTTACATCAGAGACACAAAGCAACTAGGTTTTGCAGCCTGATGAGCCGATGCGAAAGAAAAGCATCGGTATTTTAGTCTGTAAAAAAACCTTGACGGCGGTTATAAGAGCTAGTAGAATATCGCTCGCTCAAATGGCAAGCACCTTAACAACTGAACAGTGATAGGAAACAAAAAATGACGAACCAGTCAATTCCGTAACTTTTACACTCGCAAGAGTGAAATTTTTTTGCGGAGAGTTTGATCCTGGCTCAGGATGAACGCTGGCGGCGTGCCTAATACATGCAAGTCGAACGAGGTGCTTGAGTAGCAATACAAGAGTATCCTAGTGGCGAACGGGTGAGTAACGCGTGGATGACCTGCCCCAAAGTGTGGGATAACAGTCCGAAAGGATTGCTAATACCTCATGTGGTTATCGGTTTTAGAAAGCGATAACTAAAGCAGCAATGCGCTTTGGGAGGGATCTGCGTCCCATCAGCTAGTTGGTGAGGTAACGGCTCACCAAGGCGACGACGGGTAGGGGACCTGAGAGGGTGGCCCCCCACAATGGAACTGAAACACGGTCCATACACCTACGGGTGGCAGCAGTAGGGAATATTGCTCAATGGGCGAAAGCCTGAAGCAGCAACGCCGCGTGTGCGATGAAGGCCTTCGGGTCGTAAAGCACTTTTCTGAGAGATGAGAAAGGACAGTATCTCAGGAATAAGTCTCGGCTAACTACGTGCCAGCAGCCGCGGTAAAACGTAGGAGGCGAGCGTTATCCGGATTCACTGGGCGTAAAGCGCGTGCAGGCGGTTCGGTAAGTTGGGCGTGAAATCTCCTGGCTTAACTAGGAGAGGTCGTTCAATACTACCGGGCTTGAGAGTGGTAGAGGAAGATGGAATTCCAGGTGTAGTGGTGAAATGCGTAGATATCTGGAGGAACACCAGTGGCGAAAGCGATCTTCTGGACCATTTCTGACGCTCAGACGCGAAAGCTAGGGTAGTAAACGGGATTAGAGACCCCGGTAATCCTAGCCGTAAACGATGTAAACTTGGCGTCGGTGGCTTAAACTCCATCGGTGCCGTAGCTAACGCGATAAGTTTACCGCCTGGGGACTACGATCGCAAGATTAAAACTCAAAGGAATTGACGGGGGCCCGCACAAGCAGCGGAGCGTGTGGTTTAATTCGATGCTACACGAAGAACCTTACCCGGGTTTGACATGCAAGTGGTAGTGATCCGAAAGGTGAACGACCCGCAAGGGAGCTTGCACAGGTGTTGCATGGCTGTCGTCAGCTCGTGTCGTGAGATGTTCGGTTAAGTCCGCTAACGAGCGCAACCCTCGCCGTATGTTACATGTGTCATACGGGACCGCCGGTATCAAGCCGGAGGAAGGTGGGGATGACGTCAAGTCCGCATGGCCTTTATGTCCGGGGCTACACACACGCTACAATGGGCAGTACAATGGGTTGCTAAGCCGCGAGGTGGAGCCAATCCCCCAAAACTGTCCTCAGTTCAGATTGCAGGCTGCAACTCGCCTGCATGAAGCCGGAGTTGCTAGTAAACGCGCGTCAGCTATAGTGCGTTGAATACGTTCTCGGGCCTTGTACACACCGCCCGTCACGTCATGGGAGCTGGTAACACCTGAAGCCGGTAG
>JBDKJK010000465.1:0-9334 GCA_039796675.1 Chloroflexota bacterium | reverse complement strand
TATGCTGGGTGTCTTCCTTGCGCTTGACCTGCTCATCTTCTTTGTGTTCTGGGAGATTGGTCTTGTGCCGATGTACTTCCTCGTCAATCAGTGGGGAAGTGCCAATCGCGACTATGCTTCGCTGAAGTTCATGATCTACACCATGGGCGGATCGCTCGGCTTGTTGCTCGCGGTGCAAATGCTCGGCGTTCTTTTCGGGACCTATGACCTGGTTGCCCTCTATCAACAGTGGAATTCGCTGTCAGCGGATACCGTTCTCATGGGCATGACAGTCGGCACGGTTAAGACCATTGCCTTCTGGGCATTCGCGATTGCCTTTGCTGTCAAAGTGCCTTTGTGGCCCTTCCACACTTGGTTGCCCGATGCCCATACCGAAGCTCCCACCGCTGGCTCGATGATCCTTGCGGGCGTGCTTTTGAAACTTGGTGCATATGGCTTTATTCGCCTTGTGCTTCCGCTTTACCCTGTTGAAGCCAAGATCTTTGCGGGCGCATTAGCCGTTCTTGCTGTGGGTGCCATTGTCTTTGGCGCGTTTGGCTCCTTCGGTCAGACAGACTTCAAACGTCTGGTCGCATACTCATCTGTGAACCACATGGGGTTTGTAGTGCTCGGCATCGCCGCGGCAGGGCTTGCCGCTGGTACCCCCGATGCGCACATCGCTATGAGCGGCGCGGTCTTGCAGATGTTCAATCACGGTCTTTCTGCGGCGGGCATGTTCTTCCTCGTCGGCGTGATCTACGAACGAACTCACACCCGCAATCTGGATGAATTTGGCGGCTTGTTCCCGCTTGTTCCGATCTATGGTGGCATCTTGATCTTTACCTCCATGGCTTCACTCGGGCTTCCTGGCTTGAACGGTTTCGTTTCCGAATTCATGATCGTGCGCGGCTCCTACCAACCCCTGACGATCTACACCGCCATCGCCATGCTAGGCTTGCTCTTCACGGGTGCTTACATCCTGAAGGGCATCAAGAAAGTGTTGCATGGACCCATGAATGAACACTGGGCTCACGGCGAACATAAACTGACCGAGATCAACCTGCGTGAGATTCTCGTGATGGTTCCGCTCATGGCGCTGATGCTCTTCACAGGTATCTGGCCCATGTGGATTTTGAACATCATCAACAAGGCAGTGACAGCCCTCTTCTAATGCGTAATACGTAATGCGTAAACAAAAATTACGCATTACGCAATACGAGGTGATTATGAATTTTCCAATCCTAAGTGTAATAACTTTCCTTCCGTTTGCCGCCGGCATGCTCATGCTGATGATGCCCGCCAACCGGAAGAATGAAGTCCGTGCAGTGGCTCTTGCTTCAGCAGTGATCGACCTGCTGCTCTCTGCCTGGGTGTACCTGCAATACCTGTTGCAAGATATGCATGGGTACCAATTTATTGAAAAATATAACTGGCTCAACGTCTTCCCGATCAATATCGAACTGCACTTCGGCGTAGACGGTATGAGCGCTCCGCTTGTTCTCTTGACCGGTATCGTCATGTTCACGGGCGTGCTCATCTCCTGGGGCAACGACGATCCACATGTCATGTCGGGCATTCAAGACCGACCACGCGAATTTTTTGCCTTCCTGTTCTTGTTGGCAGGCGGTGTGTTCGGTGTATTCGTCTCACTCGACTTGTTCATGCTGTTCTTCTTCTATGAAATTGCCGTATTCCCGATGTACCTACTCATTGCCATTTGGGGTTGGGCAAAGACCCGTGAATACGCAGCCATGAAGCTGACCCTGTACCTGTTCATTGGTTCCGTCATTGCGCTTGTCGGCGTCCTCGCCATGTATTGGACTCAATATCAGAATACGGGCATCCTCTCCTTTGACATGATCCAAATGGAAAGCGCTGGGTTCTCATCCGCTTTCCAAAACTTGTGGTTCTTACCGGTCTTTTTGGGTTTCGCGGTCTTGGGCGGTATCTGGCCCTTCCACAACTGGTCACCAGATGGTCACGTGGCTGCACCGACCGCCGTTTCGATGTTCCATGCAGGTGTGTTGATGAAACTGGGCGCATTCGCTGCTCTGCGTGTGGGTGTTATGCTTCTTCCTGAAGGCGCAAAACATTGGTCATGGCTCATCATGGGATTTGCAGGCGTTGCCGTCGTGTACGGTGCATATATCGCCTTTGTTCAAACCGACCTGAAATACATGATCGGTTTCTCATCCGTTTCGCATATGGGATTGGTCGTTTTGGGTGTTTCCACCCTCAATGAAACAGGTCTGCTTGGAGCAGGGGTTCAGATGGTCTCCCACGGTGTGATGACCGCTCTCTTCTTTGCTGTCACTGGTATGATCTACGACCGGGCGCATACCCGTATGATCCCCGAATTGGGCGGCATGGCAAAGATCATGCCCTTTGCTGCCATCGGCTTTATCATTGGCGGTTTGGTCTCCATGGGTATGCCCGGCTTCTCCGGCTTCGTTGCCGAATTCCCGATCTTCATGGGTGTATGGGAAGAACAATGGTTGGTCGCTGTGATCTGCTCCATCTCCATTATTATTACTGCCGCTTACATTATGATCAACATCCGTAAGGTTTTCTTCGCACCTTTGCCTGAAAAATTGGAAGGGCATGTAGGTGATGTGACAATGTTGGATAAGATCGCCATTGTTACACTTTGTCTGCTGATGATCGTCATCGGCATGTTCCCGTCAGTGATGGTCCCCATGGTCGAAACCGGTGTGGATTACATCATGGCGATTTTGGGAGGTGCATAATGTTTACAACGGTGACTTTCGCCTCCATTCTTCCCGAAATTCTGATCCTAACCATTGGGCTTTTGGTTCTCATCATTGAGCCCTTCTGGAAGGGCGAGCAAAAGCGCAATGCTGGTTGGCTCACAGCAGGTGGGTTACTCATTGCGATGGTCGTTAGCCTGCTTTTCGGGCAACCCGGTGAACCGGTGGCTACCCTGGGCGGCATGATCCGCTTCGACTGGATGGGCTTCTTCCTCAAAATGCTATTCATGTTCGCCGCCGCTGCAACCGCACTCCTTTTGATGGATCATGAAAAGGCAGGCAAGCGCGGCGAAGCCTATCTGATGCTTCTCGCCTCACTCATCGGTATGAACCTGATGGCTTCCTCAGCGGATCTGGTCATGCTGTATCTGTCTATTGAGACGGCTTCCATCCCGCTTTACATTCTCTCCGGTTTCTTACTGAATGATGAACGCTCCACAGAAGCGGGCTTCAAGTATTTTCTGTATGGCGCCCTGGCTTCTACCGTGATGCTGTACGGCTTCAGCCTGCTCTTCGGGTTCTCTGGCACAACTGATTTGTATGCGATCGCAGATTCACTGATTTCAAATAACATCTCCCCGATACTTGCCTTTGGCGTGGTGATATTAGTGCTTGTTGGCTTAGGCTTCAAAGTTTCAGTAGTTCCATTCCATTTTTGGGCACCAGATGTGTACCAAGGAGCACCGACACCTGTTGCGGGTTATCTCTCAACTGCTTCAAAAGCGGCTGGCTTTGCAGTCATCTTGCGCCTATTCTTTATAGCTATCCCAGAATTCACCAATAACCCTGAAATAACTAATGTCTGGGCTATGCCGCTCGCAGTGCTGGCTGCGATCTCCATGACCGTGGGTAACCTGTTAGCGCTGCCGCAAACCAATATCAAACGTCTTTTGGCGTATTCCTCCATTTCACATGCAGGCTATGCCATGATCGGTGTTGTGGCATTTAGTCAACTTGGCGCGGCGAGTGTGATCTTTTATCTCGCAGCGTATATTGCAACGAACCTGCTTGCCTTCGGTATTGTGATGGCATTCAGCCGCGTAACCGGCTTGGAAGATATCAAAGATTATGCCGGGTTGAGCCGAAGAAGCCCACTGCTGGGCTTGATGATGCTGGCTGCCTTTCTCTCGTTGACGGGCATGCCGCCTTTCGGTGGCTTCGTGGCGAAGGTATTTGTTTTCGCTGCGGGCGTGCAGGCGAACTATACCTGGCTGGTCATCGTAGGCATCATTAACTCAATCATCGGTGTGTACTATTACTTGAACGTGTTGAAATATGTCTACCTTTACCGTTTGCCCGGTGAAGATGAAGAACAGCATCCGATTCCGTTGACTCAGCCTTATCTGATTGCTCTTGTGGTGCTGGTGATCGGTGTGATCGTGCTTGGAACCGTGTTTGCTCCATTCTACAATTGGTCTGATGTAGGTGCTTTGAATTTGTTCTAAGGAAATGCAGAGACAGTCACCTTACTGGGTGGCTGTCACTTTTAAACAGAGGCAGGTATCGGCTAGGAAAAGAGGCGTTTTGGGTGGGGTGGGGAGGCTCGCAGTGTGGATTAATTCCATCTGAGTCGCTCTGAATCTCAATTCTATTTTTGGTTTGACGCCCTTAGACCTGTCAGTTATAATTCGTGCGCTATGACACAATCGGAACTGGAAGAAAAACGCAAAAAGATGGTCTACAGCCTGCTTTTCGTAATTATCGGGCAGGTAGGCTTTATTACGCTTGTTGTGTTGTTCTCTTTGGTTTGGGGTGGTGTCTGGCTTGATAATTATTTCGGAACGAAACCGGTGATTACATTCGTGTTGTCGTTAGCCGGTATTCCACTTTCGGTTTTTCTGATGTTCGTGGCTTCGCGCAGAGCTTTGGCGCGCTTTACGGACCAGTACGAAGCCGAAAAGAAAAAAAATTCTGCTTAGGAGGCGGGGCTTGGAAACCCAAAAACGTACCCCCTGGCGGCGCTGGATTGTTCTGGTCTTGATGATTGCAGGTTGGATTCTCGCGGGCATGTATGCCCCGGTGCGACCAGAGATCACAGTAGCTGCCGAAAAATTGATCGAGGAACCTCTCATTGAGAATTTCCTTGGGCAACCGTTTTACCTTGTAAATACGCTGCCCACCCTGGCGCTGACAATCGTCCTGCTGGTGGTGATTGCGTTCGCTGCAAATCGCTCTTTGGTGAAAAGCCAGAAGACGGACTTGGTTCCTTCTGGTATTGGCAATGCGATGGAAGCCATCCTTGAGATGCTCTACAACCTGACCGAAAGCTCGGCGGGTGCCAAATGGGCGAAGGCGATTTTCCCTTGGTTCGCAACGATTATGATTTATGTCTTGTTTGCGAACCTGCTCAAGCTGATCCCCGGTTTTGAATCAATTGGTGTGATTCACCATGCTCATGGTGAAGGTCATGCGGTTCAACATATGGGCGGATTTGATATGATTCTCCCTGATAAGGGTGAGTACATTCTTGCACCGTTCTTCCGCGGTATTTCAGTGGACTTGAACTTCACCCTGACCCTCGCTGTGATTTCCTTTGTGATGATCCAGGTGATTGGCGTCCGCGCGCAGGGCTTAGCTTATTTCAGCAAATTCTTCAACACCAAGCGTATGTTCAAAGTGCCGTTCTTTGGCGCCATGGACTTCCTCGTTGGTTTGTTGGAAGTCATCTCTGAATTTGCCAAGATCCTCTCTTTCACCTTCCGTCTCTTCGGTAACATGTTTGCAGGTGTGGTGTTGGTGGCGGTGGTTGCCTCTTTGCTGGGTAATGTCAGCATTTTGGCGGCAATGGTCATGATGTTCGAATTGTTCGTGGGCTTGATCCAGGCGTTCGTGTTCGGCATGTTGACCATGGTGTTCATGGCAATGGCAACACAAGGCCATGGTGACGAAGAGCACGCGGATCATTAATTTTTTTGTAAATATTTCATAACTAACTAGGATAAACCTAAGGAGACTCGAAACATGGATGGACAATTTCTTTTAGATGCGATGCGCTTCGTGGGCGCAGGTTTGGCGATGATCGGCGCCGCTGGCGCTGGGGTAGGGATCGGTTTGAGCGTTCAGGGTGCTCTCGGCGGTATGGCTCGCAACCCCGATACCTACGGTAACTTGCTGACCAACATGATCCTTGGCGTGGCGTTCTCTGAATCCATCGCTATTTATTGTTTGGTTATCGCCTTCCTCATGCTCTTCAAAGTCGTGTAGTAATTCAAGGAGCATAAAACATGGAAGCTTTAGGTATTAATGTCGGTCTGCTCATTGTTCAGCTGATTGCGTTCACCATTGTGATGCTCACATTGAACGCTTGGGTCTACAAGCCCATGTTGGACATGATGGAGACCCGTAAGAAGAAGATCGGACAGGGCTTGGAAGATGCCCGTGTTGCAGCTGAAGCCCGCGCCAATGCGGAAAAAGACGCTGCCAAGATCGTTGCTGACGCTCAAGCGGAAGCCAGCAAGGTCGTTCGTGAAGCCACCGAGCGCGCTGAAGTTGCTTCCAAGGACGTCCGCGCTGCTGCGGAAGGTGAAGCTGCCAAGGCTCGCGAAGCCGCCATGGCTGAAGCCGAACTCGAACGCGGTCGCATCCTCGGTGACCTCCGTGGTCAGGTTGCGGCTCTTGCGATGGCTGCTGCCAACAAACTCGTGGGTGAAGCCCTCGATGAAAAGAAACAGCGCGCTTTGCTCGATGAATTCTTCTCTGGTGTGAAGTCTGGTAAGGTGGTTGTGGTTGGTGACGAACTCAAAGGCGATACCGCCGTTGTTACCAGCGCTCTTCCGCTTTCCAATGACGAACAGGCTGCTGTGAAGAAGAGCGTTTCTGCCAAGGATTACTCCTTCAAAGTGGATCCGTCCATTCTTGGTGGCTTGGTGATCAAGGTTGACGAGAAGATTCTTGACGCTTCCGTTGCTGGCAAGCTCGAAGGTCTGCGCTCTGCGCTCAAATAAGAACTGAACGACATCAAAAAGGCTTTGGTAAAATTACCAAAGCCTTTTTTGTTTAAACCAATGGAGATGAATATTCATCATGCTTCTCAAAGATCTGTTCGTTGACTTTCCCTTTGACCATCCTTTAAATCTTCCTGATGTTGATATCAACGATATTGTGATTAATAGTCGTGCTGTCAAGCCGGGAAATTTATTCGTCGCCATGAGCGGGCGTGATGCTGATGGACACAACTACATTCAAAAAGCGATTGAAAATGGCGCTGCTGCTGTTATTGGGGATAAAGACCTGAGCGGATTCAGCGTTCCATATATTCGACTTGAGAACGCGCGCCATGCTTTGACCTGGCTTGCTGCAGCGTTTAATGGTTTCCCTGCCCGTAAGCTGACCATCATCGGTGTGACAGGTACCGATGGCAAAACAACGACGAGCAACTTGCTTTACAAAGTCTTGATTGCGGCAGGCATTAAGGCAGGGATGATCTCTACCGTTAATGCCGTCATCGGGGATGAAGTATTGGATACCGGCTTCCACGTCACTACACCGGATGCTCACGACGTGCAACGTTATCTGGCAAAGATGGTGACTGCTGGGTTAACCCATGTTGTTTTGGAAACGACTTCGCACGGCTGGGCACAACACCGCGTGGATGCCTGTGAATTCGATGTTGCCGTCGTCACCAACATTACGCACGAGCACATGGACGAACATGGCGGCTATGAGAATTACCGCGCTGCCAAGGCTAGACTTTTTGAAAGCCTGACATGGACGCGAGTCAAACCGCAGGGTAACCCGCGTTTGGGTGTGATCAATTTTGACGACAAGAAATCTTTTGATTTTCTGAATGACTTTATCAAAACAAAAAAGATCAATTACGGGCTGGGTGAGGGGAGTGACGTCCGTGGAATGAATATTGAATACAGCCCGTATGGAATCCACTTTACGGCGGCGGCTAACGATTTTCGCGTAGCCACGTCAAGCAATTTGGTTGGGTCGTATAACGTCTCGAACTGCCTTGCAGCGTTGACAGCAGCTGTTTACGGTCTCGGCATTGACCCTGCAATAGCCGCAAAGGGAATCGCTTCACTGGAATGCATCCCCGGGCGCATGGAGCGTATTGATATGGGGCAGAACTTTACAGCCATTGTAGATTTTGCTCATACCCCCAATGCGTTGAAAGTTGCTTTAGAAGCAGGCAGAACGATGACGAACAAGCGTGTGATCGCTGTCTTTGGCTCGGCAGGGCTACGAGATAAAGAGAAGCGCCGCATGATGGCTGAGACATCTGCACAGTTGGCAGACCTGACGGTATTGACCGCCGAAGACCCGCGCATCGAATCGTTGGATGGAATCCTTGAGGAAATGGCAGCAGGCATGAGGTCCAAGGGCGGACGC
The DNA here is from genome assembly GCA_039796675.1 of Chloroflexota bacterium. Classification (GTDB taxonomy): domain Bacteria; phylum Chloroflexota; class Anaerolineae; order Anaerolineales; family Villigracilaceae; genus Villigracilis. The sequence goes on along the minus strand of JBDKJK010000465.1, from coordinate 1,250 downwards.
GAAGGTGAGAACTTCTGGCGTGTGCCAGACCGCGGCGAAGCCATCAAGTTTGCGTTGAAGCTGGCGCAGCCTGGCGATATCGTCCTCTCGTGTGGGAAGGGACATGAACAGTCCATGTGCTTTGGTAAGACCGAATTCCTTTGGGATGATCGCACCGCCATGCGTGCGGCTCTGGCTGATTTTCTCGGTGTGGAGGGTCCGGCAATGCCTTATCTGCCGTCCCTGGATAAAACAGAACAAGAGTGGTTGAAGGGATGAGTGATTGGATTCAACGGGTGACCTTGCAAGGGAAACATGTGCGTTTGGAGCCTTTGGGCGAAGAGCATATTTCAGGCTTGGCAGCCATTGGCATGGGGCAGGAGTTCTGGAAGTACATGTTGTATGGCGATATGAAAACCGAAGCGGACTTCCGTTTTTTTGTATTGGACCTGCTTGCACGCGAGCAAAAAAGGACAGACCTGCCATTTGTAGTTGTTCATCTTGCTACTGGTAGAGTGGCTGGTGCGACCCGCTATTTGAACATCATGCCAAATGACCGCGGACTTGAAGTGGGCGGCACGTGGTATGGCTTGGATTTTCAGCGCACAGCCGTGAATACCGAAAGTAAATATCTCTTATTGACCCACGCTTTCGAAACCTTGAAATGTATCCGCGTACAGATCAAAACGGATTCGCTCAATACTCGTTCTCAAGCCGCAATTGAACGCATCGGCGCAGTAAGGGAAGGTGTGCTGCGCAATCACATGATCTTGCCAGATGGGCGCATTCGGCATTCGGTGTTCTATTCTATTTTGGATACAGAATGGGCGGTTGTGAAGAAAAAATTGGAAGAGATGTTGAAGAAATATGATTAATAGTCTATTTACTATAAAGCACGACTGCTTCGCCTTCAAGAACTGTCACATTATCTTGATTGATGCAAGTGGTGATGAGCGTGGCGATGGGTTTATCTTCCCGCGCAGATTTGACTTCGATGACGGCGGTGATGGCATCACCCAGGTAGACGGGTGCTTTGAATTGCAAGGTCTGGCTGAGATATACCGTGCCGGGACCGGGCAGATCGTTAGCGAGTGCGGCAGAGATAAGGCTGGCTGCCAGCATGCCATGTGCAATCCGTTTGCCAAAACGGGTGGTGGCGGCATATGCTTCATCGAGATGGACGGGGTTGGAGTCGCCGGTGAGGGTTGCGAAGGTGCGAACCATTTCGTCTGTGATGGTTTGAGTGCGGGTGGCTTTTGTGCCGGGGGTGA
>JBDKJK010000464.1:0-3749 GCA_039796675.1 Chloroflexota bacterium | reverse complement strand
GCTGAGAGAAGCCTTGGTCACACCGAGCAGGACTTCGCTAAAGCGAGCCGCTGATTTTCCTTCCGCGATCAGCTGCTCATTGATCTGGCGGATCTCGAGCCTGTCGATCACATCACCGGGCAGGTGCTTGGTATCGCCGGGGCGAGTGATCTGCACCTTGCTCAACATTTTGCGGATGATGACTTCAAAATGTTTGTCATGGATGTTCTGACCCTGTGAGCGATACACCTTTTGCACTTCGGTCATCAGGTACATCTGGCAGGCGTCACGTCCTTGAATTTTCAGGATGCGATGCGGGTTCAAGGAACCTTCAGTAAGAGCAGTTCCCGCTTCCACATGCGAGCCATCGCGGACGAGGATGCGCGAGGTGTTGGGAATATCCATGATGACTTCTTCGCGCTGTTCATAAGAGACGATGACCTTGCGGTCTTTCTTCTCAACAGCCACGCGCCCACCATGCTGGGAAACAATGGTGGCTTTTTCCTTGGTAGCAAGGATTTCGCCAGCCTGCACTTCAGATTCGTCCTTCGCCATGATCTTCCAGTCTTCTGGAATGGCATATTCATCATGCACCATTTCGGCATGTTCAATGTGGACTTCGCGCATGTCGGCGTATTTCTCCGACTGCTGGATGTGGATTACGCCTCCGATCTCGGCGACGGCGGCTTCACCCTTCGGCTGTTTACGTGCTTCGAAGATTTCCTCCACGCGGGGAAGACCCGTAGTGATGTCACTTGCACCCGAAGACGCCACACCACCGGTATGGAAGGTGCGGAGCGTCAACTGTGTACCCGGTTCACCAATGGACTGGGCGGCAACGATGCCAACCGCAGAACCAAGGTCCACCATGAGTCCACGCCCAAGGTCAATGCCGTAGCATTTGGAGCAGATACCATGAGTCAGTTCACAAGTCATGGGCGAACGGAGTTTCAATTCGGTAACACCAGCATCCTGAATGGCACGTGCCATATCATGGGTGATGACGTCGTTGTATTCAGCCAACACTTCGCCAGTCTTCGGGTCGAGGACGCGCTCGGCAGCAAGGCGGCTGTAAATGCGGCTCGCCAGTGACTGTCCAGCCACATCATCTGCCTTGCGGATATGAATGCCATCGTGTGTGCCGCAGTCATATTCATTGATGATGATGTCTTGGGCAATATCCACGAGACGACGAGTAAGGTAACCAGCATCTGCGGTACGCAGAGCGGTATCAGCAAGACCCTTGCGCGCGCCGTGAGTAGAGATGAAGTATTCCTGTGCCGTCAGACCTTCGCGGAAATTGGAGCGGATCGGCATCGGGATGATACGACCGGAGGGGTCAGCCATCAAACCGCGCATACCTGCCAACTGCGAAATGGTGGAGAAGCCACCCTTCGTAGCGCCGGAGGTCGCCATGGTAGACAAGTTACCATCCGGATCCATGTGACGCTTCACGGCATCACCGACTTTTTCTGTGGTTTCCTGCCAAATCTGGATCTCGCGTTCGTTCTTTTCCTGCTCAGTCAACAGACCGCGGCGGAAGTCACGCTGCACCACTTCGACAGCTTTCAAAGCTTCGTCAATGATGGGTTTGCGTTCCGGCGGAATGGAGATATCAGCAACCGCCAAGGTGGTGCCTGATTTCATGGCAAATTCGAAGCCGATGCTCTTGATCGCATCTGCAACGTTGGTGGTCACTTCCTGACCGCACAATTCATACACTTCAGCGACAAGGTCCTTCACGCCGCCTTTATCCAGTTTCTTATTGACGAACTGAACTTGTTCCGGCAGAACACGGTTCAAAAGAACACGTCCAACCGTGGTATTGATGATGCGCTTCTCTTGTTCAGGGAGGCGTTTGCCTTTGTCGTCGTACCAGGTATTTACAAGAAGCTTGATCTCAGAGTGAACATCCACCTGATCGAGGGCATAGGCGAGTTCCACTTCATCGAAGTTTGAGAACGCGCGACCATCGCCGCGATGTTTGGCTTTCTGTTCCATCGAGAGGTAATACACGCCCAAGACCATGTCTTTGGACGGGGAAATGATCGGTTCGCCGTCTGCTGGCTTGAGCAGATTCTTCGAAGCGAGCATCAGATCGCGAGCTTCTTGAACCGCCTTCTGAGAAAGCGGAACGTGAACAGCCATCTGATCGCCGTCGAAGTCTGCGTTGAAAGCGGTGGTAACAAGCGGATGGAGCTGAATGGCAGAGCCTTCAATGAGGATCGGCTCAAACGCCTGAATACCGAGACGGTGAAGCGTAGGAGCGCGGTTCAACAATACGGGGCGGTCGCCGATCACGCCTTCGAGCGCTTCCCACACTTCGGGACGATTGCGTTCGATCAGGCGGCGGGCGCCCTTCACATTAGCGGCATAGCCGTTCTGCACGAGGCGGGCGATCACGAACGGACGATACAGTTCGAGCGCCATGCTCTTCGGCAGACCGCATTGATTCAGTTTGAGCTGCGGACCCACCACGATCACGGAACGACCAGAGTAGTCCACGCGCTTTCCGAGCAGGTTGCGGCGGAAGCGACCCTTCTTGCCCTTGAGCATATCGCTCAAAGACTTGAGTTCGCGGCGTCCGCGGCGGGAGAGTGCCTTGCCGCGCTGGCTGTTGTCGATCAGGGAGTCGACCGCTTCCTGTAACATGCGCTTCTCGTTGCGGATGATGACATCTGGCGCGCCGAGTTCGAGCAATCTCTTCAAGCGGTTATTGCGGTTGATCACACGGCGATAGAGGTCGTTAAGGTCGGAAGTGGCAAAGCGACCACCATCCAACTGCACCATCGGGCGCAGATCGGGAGGGATCACTGGCAACACGGTCAAGATCATCCACTCGGGGCGATTGCCAGAGCGGCGGAACGCTTCCACAACCTTGAGGCGTGTAGTGGCTTTCTTGCGCTTCTGCTTGCTCTTGGTGGTGCGGACTTCGTGCCAGAGTTCTTCAGAAAGTTTATCGAGGTCAAGACGTTCGAGAACGTCATAAAAGGCTTCGGCGCCCATGTCGGCACGGAAGACCTGACCCCAGCGTTGTTTGAGTTCGCGATAGCGGATTTCACTGATAAAGGTGAACGGGCGCAGCTCGAGCAATTCATCGCGCAGGCGCGAAGAGTTGTTCGAAGAGACAGAGGTCTGAGAATCCAGCTGGTTGCGCAGCGATTCCATTTCGGTATCTGCCTGTGCCTTGATCGTGGCGGTTTTGGTCTTAAGTTCGTCGATCTCTGCCTGGCGCTTGTCTTTGAGTTCATTTTCAAGCGCTTCCAGTTTCTTTTGGACAGTCTTCTGAATCAACGTAAGGTGCTTGCTAGCAACCTTATCACCGGCATCCACGATCTTCTCCCCGCCCTGGTCAAAGACGATGGCTTTCTTAACCGGCTCACCCATCTGATCCTGAAGCAAACGCTCCAAACGCTGACCTTCCTTGATGATCGGGTCGAGTTGTTCGGCAATACCTTCATCGTAGCTTTGCTCGAGCGTGGCTTGTTTCTGTTTGAGTTCGGCAATGCTCGCATCGCGCCGGGTCTTGATCTCAACAATTTTCGAGTTGATATCCGAAGCCTGTTCGCGTTCAGAAACCGTGATCTCATCCTCGAGGCGTTGCAGGGCTTTCTTGCGGGCTTCCTCGTCCACATACGTAACGATGTATTGGGCAAAGTACAACACCCGGTCTAAATTGCGGCGGGAAATATCCAACAGCATACCCATTTGCGACGGGATGCGGCGGGTATACCAAATGTGAGCCACCGGCGAAGCAAGACCAATATGCC
>JBDKJK010000463.1:0-2892 GCA_039796675.1 Chloroflexota bacterium | reverse complement strand
CTGACAGTTGGTATAGGTCCAGTCGTACAAAATACGGTCTGGCAGTTCGGTGAATTCATATTGGCAGTCGTAGGGAGAGTCTTTCAAATATAAACCACTCTCCAAACCTGCCGCCATGGTAATAATCTTGAACACCGAACCAAGCGGATATTGTCCCTGTGACGCACGATTGAGAAGCGGAGTTCTTGCGTCATTAATCAACCCGTTCAAGGCAAGATTGTTGGGGTTATTCGATTCGAAATAGTTCGGGTCAAAATCAGGACCCGACGACATGGCAATGATGCGCCCGGTATCCACTTCCATAACGACGATGGCGCCGCGGAAGAACTCAATGGCAGACTGAGCATAAAATTGCATATTGCTGTCGAGCGTCAGATAAAGCGAATCGGCGGGTTCGGGGCTGCTCTGACCCAGCGTGGAAATGATCTGCCCATCAGGTCCAACAAGACGAAGGGTGCCGCCGTGCTTCCCTGCAAGGTTATCTTCTGCCCACGCTTCAATTCCCGTTTGCCCGATCCGTTCGCTGCCTTTGTACCCAAGCCTGCGGTATTGATTTAATTGTTCAGGCGAGATCAGTTGGGTATACCCTACAGCTTGGGGAGCCAAACCACCGCGAAAATAATACCGCGACTCATATTCCTGTACGATCAAACCACCCGGGTTAATCGAGAGCAAACGTTGAGCTTCTTCGCGAGTGCCTTCGCACATGGGCAGGTACCAACCTGGTCCCGCCGCATCGATCTGATCTTGAATGAAGAGCGGGTCGAAACCACACAAGCGCCCTAATTCCCCAGTAAGAGCGTTGATCATGTCAAAATCGATCTGGTCAGTTTGAATGCCGAAAGCAAAAGCATCAGACTGGGTCACGATCGGTAAACCGGCGCGGTCGTAAATATCGCCGCGTGCCGGAATGTTGTATTCCATCGCAAGTTGATTTCCGCCCGCCAGTTCCGGGAGGATGAGCGCATCGTCCCACACAACCTTCCAGCTGTTGTCTTCATTGACAAGTCGCATCACCATCTGACGTTGAATATCACCTGCCAGGATGGTTTTGTACGTGATGCTGTATCCGACTTCAGCGTTGAATGGGCTGAGGGTAGAGGAAACAACTGCAACGTCGAAGCTTGAGGCGCTCATGGTGTTGAGGGCATCGTTCCAACGTTTGGAAAAGTCCTCAAGAGTCAGCGCATCACGGCTAGACTTCGCCAGCATGGCATACATAACTTCGTAATCGTCCGCTTTGAGCGCATCGAAGAAAGCTGTTACCGCCGCTTCCACATTCGGTGCAGGTGTGATCACCACTTGTGGCGTTGGCAAAGGAATATCGGTGGCAAAGATGGATGTTCCGCCATTTCCGGCAGAGGTGCAGCCAGCAATGAGCAGAGCAATCAGTGTAAAGTGAATCCAGCGTAATGACTTCATTACGTTTCCTTTCAAATTAAGTAAGGGCGACCCTTCAGGGTTAATCAGGTGATTTGAACCCGTTGGGCGGGTCGCCCCTACTTTAAAATCTCAGATGAGACCTTGCAATCATACTGTAAAAGAGATTGACATGTATTCGGAACATCGGCAGAACTAACAATATCGAATTGGCTTAAGGTTCGCAACACATGGCACATGGGCAGCCCCATCACCCCGGCACGACAGCCTTCGAGAAATAAAACTGGTTTAAATTCAGGATGTTGAATGGCATACGCGCCTGCTTTATCCATCGGGTCGCCGGTTTGAATATAGGCTTCGATCTCGGCATCTGAATAATCGCGCATGGGCACATCGGTAATGGAAAGGTCGGTCACCATTTTCTCATTTTGTAAAATCGCGATCGCCGTATACACCTGATGGACTCGTCCGCGTAATTGCTTTAAGATGCGGCGCGCATCTGCTTCATCGACGGGCTTGCCGAGGATTTCGTTCTCATCTACCACCGTAGTATCAGACCCGAGAATAACCGCATCAGACTCCGCCTTGGGCTGAACGGCTAAAGCCTTGGCTTTTGCCAGTCTGATCACATACTCTCGTGGCGCCTCGTTTTCAAAGGGCGTCTCATCTATATCCGCAACGATGACGGTGAAACCCCAGCCGCCCAAGCCGAATAATTGTTTTCTGCGCGGCGAATTAGACGCCAACACGAACTTTGTTTTATCCATCACGCGCAAGATTCTAACACAGTCAATTTTGAAGGATTAAATGGGGATAAGCGGGGGGGAATTGTTACAAGTTGAAGGTTGCAGGTTGAAGGATTTTGGAATATGGCATGGTAATCGGTTTATAATTACGGTATGAAGAAGTTACATCCGCGCCCAACGGCGCTTCGACTTGCGAAAAAGGTCCGCAACCGCCTAACGGAAGAATTAGGACAATCCGTTGAGGTGATTCTGTTCGGTTCGCAAGCGCGCGGCGATGCGAAGAACAACTCGGATATTGACCTGCTGGTCGTTGTTCCAGCCTTGAATAATGATGTACGGAAAAAGATTTCGAATGCCACATGGGAAGTAGGTTTTGAGGCAGGGAAGCTGGTTTGCGCAGTGCCAACCACCAAACGGGATTTTGAATATTATCGCATCCTGCCTCTTTACCAAACGATCAGAAAAGAGGGCATTGCTGTATGAGCGGGGATGTTTTTGACAAAGACGCCTTGATCGAGTACCGCCTCGAACAGGCGCGTGAAACCCTATTGGATGCTCAAGTGCTATTCGAACATGACCGCAGACCAGCAAGTATTGTCAACCGCGCTTACTATGCCATGTTCTATGCAACCCTGGCACTGTTGGTTACGATAGGAAAATCCCCATCAAAGCATGAAGGCGTCCTTTCTTTCTTCGACGCTGAATTTGTAAAGAAGAACATCTTCCCCAAAGAAATGAGCCGAAAACTACATGAGGTTTTCGAAGC
>JBDKJK010000462.1:0-3360 GCA_039796675.1 Chloroflexota bacterium | reverse complement strand
CACCATTCTTCAGGCGATTGTTCCGCGCCGCCATCTGGCGTGAGAATCAGGCGCACAGACTCAGCTTCCCAGCCCAGCACGTTTCCGCTGACGGAGATCAGTGCTACTTTCATGCCAGAGGTACCGAGGTCAATTGCGAGAATCAGTTTTTCTTGGGTCATTGTTTCTCTTCTACATATTAATTGTCACCCTGAGCGATAGCGAAGGGTCTCTACGATTATCTTAGAGATGCTTCTCTATCGCTCAGCATGACATGAAAAAAGTTATTTCTGTGGATCTTTCATCTGAGTCACAAGCGCGGCGCTCACAACCACCAAGCCAATTGCTAATAACAACGCAGGTGTGAACGAGCCGTCAGCCGTCTTCAACGCTTCCATAATATACACAAACACCACCGACGCCTGACCGAACAATTGTATCAAGCCATTCGAAGTCCCTTCAGGAGTCGGCTGGGTTACTTCGGAGGCGTACTGCATCCCAATGGGACTGGTGCTCACGAGGAAGAATCCCATCGCAAAGGCAGAGACGAATAACAGCCATCCCGTTGTGGCAAATGCCAAACCGACCAAGCCGGGAATCGCCAGTAACATGCCAGCCAAAATATAAGGCTGACGTTTGCGAGTCTTATCCGAAAATGGCGGGATGATAACAGCTCCCAACACACCGCCCACCAACATCAACGCACCAAGCGTGCCCGCATCGGTCGGCGTAAACCCACGCGGACGGATGATATTCTCCACCCAGGTGGTCACACCATTGAAAATGCCTAAACCAACAAACGAGACAAACAGATATAGCCAAAACGACTTGACCGTGAAAGCATGCTTCAAGCCATCCAACATCAAAGCACGGACTTCGCTGCCAGCCGGTCCGGGAGGCGTGGGCGGTGTCTCTTTAGCGAAGATCAGAAACAAAACAGAAGAAAATGCCGCGATACCACCATAGATCAACTGCACGGTTGGGATCGACATGGTTTCTGTCAGAGCAGGAGTCAAGACCATGCCCAGCGCCGTACCGACCAAATTGGCAAGCGTGACAAGCCCAACTGCGGTGGCACGTTCTTCGATGGCAAACCAATTGGCGGGAACTTTCGTCCACGCATTGAGAAGGAAGGGTTGAGCCGCGGCGATGCCAATCGTGCTCCACAGAACGAGAGAGTAGTTTTCGCCAGCTACTCCGCGCAGAAGACCGAAAATGCCCATCATCACTGCGCCGATGCTGACTGCTACTCGAAACCCGTAGGTATCGATTACCCATGAAACGGGAATCGAAAGCGGAATAAAAGCGATCATGAACGACATCGCCAGCAAGCCGATCTGCAAGTCGGTCACACCGTAATAAGCAGCGGCTGGACCTGTGATCGGCGCATAGGTGATCCACAACATTTGGATGGTTAGGTTGATGAACATAAACACGCCCAACACCACCCAGCGATACCCGTAAAGTTTGAATTTGTCTGTCATGATGCTCCTTTTTTGTTATGTCATCCTGAGCGATAGCGAAGGATCTCTATGTCCATCATAAGAGACTCTTCGGTCGCAAAGAACGCTTCCTCAGAGTGACAATGGAATTACACACATGCCGCTAAAACGGTCTCGAACTTATTCAACGCGCTATCGATCACTTCATCCGTATCCGCCATGGACGTGTACATGCGCGAGCCAGCCAATGTAATCAATCCTTGAGACATATACGCCGCGCCCATTTCTTCGATCATGTGCTTGCGTGGCTTGAGTTCCTTCGCCAAACGGATCGGGTTGCGTAAATCCAACAACATCACACCCGAAGTTTCCAAATGCACAATCGAACCTTGGTTGTAAGCCACGAAAGGTAAATCGTATTTTTCTATAATAGCTTGCAAGCCCCTGGTGAGTCTGTCACCCGCTTTGCCAGCAATCACCGCTGCGTTCGTGCGTTCCATCTCCAACAAAGAGTAATAACCCGCCACACACGAAAGTGGATTCGCAGAAAGCGTTCCGCCTACATAAGCACGTTCGCCAATGCCCCCAATGCCCGCCGCAAAGCGCGACACGACTTCGGCACGTCCGCCCACGCCGCCCGCCATAGGATAACCGCCCGTGATGCATTTGCCGAAAACCGTCAGATCGGGCTTGACGCCGAAAAAGCCTTGAGCGCCACCCAAACCCACTCGAAAGCCTGTCACGACCTCGTCGAAGATAAGAAGCGCGCCAAACTCATCGCAGAGGTCACGCACTTTTTGATTGAAGTCAAATGGCACGGGGCGAGTCCCTGATTCCGGTCCCAACGGCTCGACGATCACCGCTGCGGTGCCGCCCTGCAGCCTGTTCAGCATGAGTTGACGTTTCAACGCCCCGAGACTGTTCGGAAAAAATTCTTTGGTCGATGCGCTTGCCCCACGCGGAATACCCGTCGCTTCAAGCCGACCCGTACCGGGCACGTGCAAACCATAGACCATCGGGTCGCTCCAGCCGTGATACGCGCCGCCAACCTTGATGACATATTTTTTCTTTGTGAACGTCCGTGCCGCGCGGACAGCCGCCATAACACTCTCGGTACCTGAGCCGAGCATGCGGAACATTTCCACTGCAGGCATGAAGCGATTGACGAGTTCCGCCAATTTCAATTCGTATTCATGGAACAAGCCGGTCACGGGTCCGCATTCGTTCAGCATCTCAAAAACTTTTTCTCGCACAGGTGCATAGTTGCTGCCCAACACGGTAGGACCACCCGCCTGTAAAAAGTCGATGTATTGATTACCATCGGCATCCCAAAGATAAGCGCCGTCCGTTTTTTCGATGGCGATTGGGAAGGGATAATTGAACGCCAGGTTATGTTGCACTCCGCCTGGAATGAACTTCTTGGCTTCGTCGGTTAGTTCTTTGGAGCGTTTGCATTGAGTATCGAAATAACCAAGGAACTCCTGCATCTTCTCGCGCTTTACCTGACGCATGGGCTGACTGATGAGGTTGTTCAGTTTTTTATAGACTTCGTCTACATCATGATATTCACTTATTGCATATTTCTGTTCGGTCATTCTATTCACCACTTTTTACTTCTTCACCCTTTTCAGTTTTCTTCTGATCTTTACGCAATTTAGCAAAGGCGATCTCACGCACTGCCAATGGAATTTTGCTGATCTTCTTCTCGGTGCAGATCGCCAACAAATATGCCATGGCGCACTTCTCAAGAATTTCCACATTATGCACAGCACGTTCCATGTCGTGACCAAAAACTAATGCGCCATGATTTTGCATCATGAAAGCATTGTTATTATTCTTCACATGCTTTGCGACGGTACTCTTCAGCATTCCTGTCCCAGAAGGCGCATACGGAATGATCTCCACGCTACGCCCGAGGAAGCGCGCCTGCTCATCGAAC
>JBDKJK010000461.1:0-3979 GCA_039796675.1 Chloroflexota bacterium | reverse complement strand
TTTGGAACCCGGCAAGTTGTGTACGGCGCGATCGGCGCTGCATTGTATGGTGTGTTTTCTTGGGCGTCCAATTTTGTTCCTCTGCCTGCGGCGGGTAACGTCACCTTCCGCCCGGCGGTGGCTGTGTTGATCTTCTTCGGCACGGCGTATGGTCCTTGGGTGGGTCTGCTCGCCGGTTTTATCGGCAACACGCTGGGTGATGCCTTGAGTGGCTGGGGTTTCTATTGGAACTGGAGCCTCGGTAACGGTTTGATGGGTTTGGTTGCGGGTCTCGTATCTGCCCAGATCAAGGATTTTCGTGCCCAGGGCGACATCATCAAGGCAGTTATCTACGGCATCATCGGTGTGGCGGTCGGTATGTTGTTCGCCTCGTTGACCGAAATGCTCACAAGCGGCATTGATCTCAATACCGCACTTGTTGGTTACTTCGTGCCTGCTTTCATTGGCAATGCTGTAGTCGTTGCCATCCTTCTGCCGGTCTTGATGATCGCCTTCGCTGCGGTCGCGTCTCGAAGAGGCCGCTAAGCCTAATGTTGGTCACCTGGAAGTACCGCCCGCGCAACACCATCATCCAACGCCTAGACCCCCGCACCAGACTGATCTTCTTTGTCTGTGTCATCTTGGCGTTGACGATTCCTGATATTTGGGATATTCGTATCATCCTGCCTTTGTTTGCGGTCTCGCTGACCCTGTATTTTCTTGCCCGCATCGAGTGGAAGGATGTGCGACGCGTATGGCTCACGATGTCTATTCTGGTCTTGTTCATCGTGGGTTTGAATGGAATGCTTTCGGGACGCGGCGGTCCTTCCTCGGTGACCAACCTGCCTTCTCCTGTTGTTTTTGAAGTTCCGATCAAAATTCCATTTACGGATATTGGCTGGGACATTCCTGTGACGGTTTCAAAACTGTGGTTCGCGATCACGCAAGTGACGCGTATGTTTACCATGGCGATCCTTGTCATCCCGATTCCATACTCAATGGACCCAAATATCTACGGCACGGCATTTCGACGGATGGGCGCTTCAGACAAGGTTTCTTTTACGATGGATCTGGCGTTCCGCTTCCTGCCGACCTTCGCGCGAGACTTCACCATTACCATGGATGCTCAACGTGCCCGCGGATATGAAATGGAAAAAGTAAAGGGTGGTATCGCTGCCCGTTTGCGCCGTCTCGCGCCGTTGATCATCCCGGTGGTGATGCAATCTACTGTGACGGGGGAAGAAGTGATCGACGCGATGGACCTGCGTGCTTTTGGCACACGTCCGCGGACGTGGCTGAAAGAATTGCATTATGCGCCGCGTGACTATGTGCTGTTGGGGTTGGGAGTAGCGATCTTTTTGGCGTGTTGTATATTGAAATTTGGTTTTGACTTTGGGGGGTATTCTGTGCCGGATTTCTTCCTAAACTTATTCATCTAAAACAAAATGCCGCTTGAAAGCGGCATTTTGTTTTATTCGTGCTGGTTTCGCGGGTAGGTTTCACCGGCGGTGATTTTTAGTTGCAAGTGATTTTGTTCGGGTGCGAAAACGCAGGTAGCAAAATCTGTAAAGGCACAGGGTGGGTTATACGCTTTGTTGAAATCGAGGATCATGCTTCCATCGGGCATGATATCGGGGATAAGGTAACGACCGGTGGGGTAGGTCTCTTCCCGGCTGGTGGGGTCCCAAAAGCGCAGGAAGTATGTGCCATCATCTTCTTTGTTGATATCGAGTTGTTGGGTCTTGCCAGCTAGTTCAAAAGTGGCGTAGCCGTCGACGGGGAGCTCGGTCTTTTCGCCGGTGAGATCGGGGAAGTATGCCATTTTGGTGGTTGGATAGGGCGTGTAAACGACAGGGATGTGAAAAGCTTCTTCGATGGGGTACCAGGTGCGAGCGGGGAAGGAGGCGCGTTTTTCGCTTTGGTTATCCCACATGCGTACGCCCATCTTATTTCCGCGTTGGATCACGATCATTTGAATGCCTTCGAGTTTGATGAAGCTGGGGTTTTCAGCCATATCTGATTCGAGGATGGCAAAGTCGGTGCTTTTGTCGTCGACCACCACTTTTTGCCCACTGTTCGTGCGCAGGGATACTGACCTGCCGTTATATTCGAAGTAACCGATCGATGGTGACACTCGTTCTGGAAGTTGAACTTCGCATTTTGGATCAGACCCGAACTGGTTTTTGCCGAGTTTTAGCCAATATAATCCTGCCAGTGCGAGCCAACTATTTTCTTTGCGGATGGTTTCATTCCGTAAGGTGCGCCAGTCGTTGATGGTTTGTTGGTAGGCAGTGTCTGTCATATTCCAAAATTATACCAAAACGGCATAAAGCAGGCAGCAGGCTTTCATTTTTGATAAAATGACCTTATATTATGTCAAGGAGAAGAGCATGGGTTTAAAACCAGATCATTGGATTCGCAAGATGGCGTTGGAACACGGGATGATTGAACCATTTGTTGATAGACAGGTTCGAGAAGGGGTGATCTCATACGGGGTTTCTTCGTATGGGTACGATATTCGTGTGGCAAATGAGTTTAAGATTTTTACGAATGTTTTCTCTGCCACGGTAGACCCGAAGCATTTTGATACCAAGTCGATGGTGGATTTTGTGGGGGATGTCTGTATCGTGCCGCCGAACTCGTTTGCGTTGGCGCGTACGGTGGAATATTTTCGTGTGCCTCGCAAGGTGTTGACGGTCTGTCTTGGCAAATCGACGTATGCGCGCTGCGGGATCATCGTCAATGTGACGCCTTTCGAGCCTGAATGGGAAGGGTATGTAACATTAGAGATCTCGAATACCACCCCATTGCCCGCCAAGATCTATGCCAATGAAGGCTTGGCGCAGGTGTTGTTCTTTGAAGCGGATGAGGAATGTGAAGTTTCTTACGCCGATAAAAAGGGAAAGTATCAAAAACAGCAGTCGATCGTTTTGCCAAAGTTGTAAAGTTTTGCGCTTTTCTTAAGGAGTCACAGCCATGTCCAACATTCGCACAGAGGAAAGCATTCTTAATGAAATCGAGGCGGTTCAAAAGAAGATGATGCAGACGATGGTGCGCCTGAGCAGCATCGGTAACCCACAAGTTTCTTCGATCAACCTAGAATTGACCGAACTCGTGCGCAGCCTTGCCCGTTTGCGAGAGGATACCCAAGCCCGCTTCAACTTTCAGCGCGAACGGATGGAGGCGCTGGCGGGCGTGGGAAATGTGATCAACTCATCACTGGGTTTGAAGCGCGTGTTAGACGAGGTAATGGATACCTTGATCGTGCTGATGAAAGCCGAACGCGGCTTTCTCATGTTGAAGGATGAAAGCGGAGATTTCCGCGTGCAGATCGCGCGCGATACGAACCATCACGATTTGCCTGAAGATGCATTTGCGATCAGTAAAAGCATTGTGCGGCAGGTGTTGGAGAAAGGGGAGGCGATTCTCACGACCAATGCCAAAGATGACCCGCGTTTTGGTCAGCAGGCAAGTGTGGCGGCGTATCAACTCCTATCCATTTTGTGTGCGCCGTTGAAGGTGAAGGATGAACTGATCGGTGTGATCTATGTGGATAATCGTGCCCAGTCTGGCATTTTTCATACCGATGAATTGGGGCTGATCTCAACCTTTGCCAACCAGGCGGCGGTTGCCATTGAAAATGCACGTCTCTTTGAAGGCTTGCAGGAAAGCAACGCGGAATTGCAAACTGCGTATCGAGCCACGCTCGAAGGCTGGGTGCGCGCCCTCGACCTGCGCGACAAGGAGACCGAAGGACACACCAAACGCGTGACGGCTCTCACTGAGGAACTTGCCCGCAAAATGGGCGTGGATGAAGCCAGCCTTGTGCATATTGAGCGTGGCGCCTTGTTGCATGACATTGGCAAGATGGCGATCCCTGATGGGATTTTGCTCAAGCCCGCGGCGCTGACTCCCGAAGAGAGGATTCTGATCCAGAAACATCCCGTCTACGCCTATGAGATGCTCAACCCGATCAAGTTCCTGCACCCCGCCTTAGACA
>JBDKJK010000460.1:0-7951 GCA_039796675.1 Chloroflexota bacterium | reverse complement strand
GGCACAAAATCATTTGGCTGTTCCACGGGCGTTGCCGATGAATACTTGGTGCAGGCGAAGATCAAAGACTCAGCAGACCTGAACGGACTTTCGATCTTCTTCGTGAGCAGTAAAGCGGAAGGCGTCTCTGAACGCGCTCACTGGGATTCGATCGGGATGCGCGCCACTGCTACGCATGGCATTGTCTTGAAAGATGTCTTTGTCAAAGCCGAAGATGCCATGACTGTGCCTGGCGCGTTCCTCAAGATGATGCAGATGAGCCGCGGTAGTTATGTCGGCAATCAATTGGCGGTGGTGTGTTTGTATCTCGGCATTGCCAATGGCGTGTTCGATTACACGATCAACTTTCTTTCCAAACTCAAATTTCAAGATACGGGCAAACCCATTTTTGCCGAAAGCGCCTTCCATCAGGAACTCGTCGGTCACATGGCGGTGGACTTGGAAACGGGCTTCCTGTGGACACGCCGTCAACTCGAACTCGAAACGTCCGAGCCGCCCATTCTGCCGAAGAACAAAGTTGTTGAACACTGGCGCATGTGCAAGGGGACAGTCTGCGAAGCGTCGCACCGAGTCGCGGTCAACGCGCTCAAAGCCTGCGGTACCAGCAACACAGGCAATCACGGCGTCATCGCTCGCGGACTGCGCGATCTGGCAATGGGTCTCGTCCAAGCCTTCCCCGCCGAACGTGGTCGCATTGAAGCGGCGAAGAGCATAGTGACGGATTCCATGCAGGCGGGGTTTGCGGTGGGTGAGAAGAAGTAACAAGTTACAGGTTGTAAGTTACAGGTTGTTGCCTTTCAACCTGCAACTTGCAACTTGCAACCTGGAGCCTGCACCATGACACTCTCTTTCCCTCAAGGATCTGTCGGACACTCCCTCACACTTATGCGTGGCGTCTGGCATGACCACATCGAAACCTTCAATCTGGATGGAACCCCGCTTCCTCACGACCCGTGGGCTGGGGCGCCTGGCGATTCGCCTTTTGATAATCTGGTTTATATCGACTTCGACGGTGAGAACTACCAGCAGACCAACGTCACCTTTCGCGGCAGACCGTTCCACGCCCGTTCATTCACAGCGAAGTATAGAGACGGCAAACTCTACTTCGACAAACTCGGACCTGAAGCCCCGCAGCACATTGGCATTTCTGGCGGAGTCGGCATTCTCTGGTATCTATCCGAGAACAACACTGACGAACCCCTCAGCCGCTATAGCGAACCCGATTGCATTACGCTCGACGGCTACGACCGCCGCACGCGCATGACCGTCCTCTACCGCAATGGAGTCGCTGTCCGCACATTGACCGCCAAAGGAGTCCGCGTCGCCTCCACCTGCGAAAGACGTGTCGCCTTCGATCCCCGCGGCGCCGATGGACCCGTCCACGATGTGCGCAGTGTGACGAAGGTGTATATGAAGAACGAATGAAAGACGAAAGAAGAAAGAAAAAATGTTACAAACGAGCCTCTTTCCTCTTTTTTCTTTCCTAATCAATCACCAATTACCATTTACCAATCACCAAAGGAGACCCAACCCATGTCCTTCACCGAAATCAAAATGCCCCCGCTCGACGAAGTAAAAAAACACTTCAACCTCTTCGATTACATAGACGGAGAACGTATCGCTCCCACCATAAATATGGGTGCATTCGTCCACAACCCGAACACGGGTGAGAAGATCTCGCCGCAAATGGCGACCAGCCCAGAGAACATCGAACGCGCATTACAGGTGGCGCAACGTTTGCATGAAGCGGGCGAATGGGCGAATACCTCTCCTGAAAAACGCGCGGACATTCTCGATAACGCTGCCAATCACCTGATGGGACTCACTCCCATGATCGCTGCCGTTGAGTCGTATAACACGGGCATTGTCTTCAGCACAACGAGTTTCGTCAACGCCATTGTGTGGCTTGCCTTCAAAGCCGCCGCGGGCGTGCTGCGCAGTGGATATGCCGTCAACAAAGTGCCAGGTCCGCATGGCGATGTGGAAGTTCTTCGCAAGCCGCTTGGTGTTGCGGTCGCCATCGTGCCGTGGAATTCTCCCGCCGCGCTCGCCGCTCACAAAATCGCTAACGCACTTGCCGCGGGTTGTCCCGTCATTCTCAAGCCCACCGAATGGGCGCCGTATTCCTGTCTCTTCCTTGCCGATGGACTCGAAGCCGCGGGCTTGCCCAAAGGCTTGTTCCAGATCGTCAACGGCGGCGGTGATGTCGGTGCAAAACTTGTTGGTGATAAACGCGTGCGTGCCGTTTCGTTCACGGGCGGTCTGCATGGCGGTCGCGCCGTCGCTGCTGCCTGCGCCGCAGATTTCAAATCGCTGCAACTCGAACTCGGCGGCAACAACGCCATGGTCGTTTTACAAGACGCCGACATTGATAAAGTCGCCGGCGGCATTGTGGCGGGCATGACCACGCTCAACGGTCAGTGGTGCCGCGCGCTGGGTCGTTTGGTCGTCCACGAATCGATTCAAGATCAAGTTGTCAACGCCGCGCTGGAAAAATTCAAATCCCTCAAAGTGGGCGACGCGCTTTCGATGGAATCTCAACTCGGACCACTTGCCAACTCTGCCCATCACGGGCGGATTGTGGATGCGGTCAACGCGCTCAAAGCCAAAGGCGGACAAACGCATCACACCGCCCCGACGCCTGATTCGGCAGGCTACTATCTTTCTCCCACGCTGATAACGGGAGTCGCGCCCGAAGAAACGCTCGAAGAAATCTTCGGACCTGTCGCCACTGTCCACACCTTCAAGACCGACGACGAAGCCGTGAAGTTGGCGAATCAAACTCCATACGGGCTCGGCGGCTACGTCTTCTCGAAAGATGAAGATCACGCCATGCAAGTGGCCAGAAAAATGAACACGGGCGGAGTCAAAGTCAATGGCGTGAGCCTGCTCGAATTAAATGTCGACGCGCCGCGTCCCGCCTGGGGGCTGAGTGGCTTCGGCGAAGAAGGTACACTCGAAACGTTCGATGTCTTCTGCGGGAAGTCGATTGTGGGTATTGCAGGCAAGTAATCAGATCAAGTGACAGTCACTTCTAAAGTGACTGTCACTTTTTAAGTTAAGGTGATAAACATGGCAGAAATTCTTAAACAAGGTGTCAGCGCAGAAAACGCCTCCGAAGCGGACGCCAAGGTCAGGTCGACGGTGGAGGCGATCTTGGGGGAGGTCAAAGCTCGAGGTGACGCAGCGGTTCTAGAGTTGTCCATCAAGTTCGATAAATGGAATCCTGAATCGTTTCGATTGAGTGAATCGCAAATTCAAGAGATCATCGCAACCCTGCCGCAACAGGTCATTGACGATATTCATTTCGCGCAAACACAGGTGCGGAATTTTGCGCAGCATCAACGCGCGGCATTGAAAGACATTGAAGTGGAAACCTTGCCCGGCGTAATTCTTGGGCATAAAAATATTCCTGTGAATAGCGCGGGGTGTTACATCCCTGGCGGGCGTTACCCGATGGTGGCGTCGGCGCACATGAGCGTGTTGACAGCGAAGGTGGCGGGCGTGAAACGCGTGCTGGCGTGTACGCCGCCGAACAATGGTGAGATTCCTGCGGCGACGGTTGCTGCCATGCACTTTGCAGGCGCGGATGAGATTTATATTCTCGGCGGCATTCAAGCCGTGGCAATGATGGGGCTTGGCACCGAAACTATTCAAGCCGTAGACATGTTGATCGGACCTGGCAATGCGTATGTCGCTGAGGCGAAACGGCAGTTATACGGGCGCGTCGGCATTGACCTGTTTGCGGGTCCGACCGAAGTGTTGATCATCGCTGATGAAACCGCAGACGCCGAAATGGTCGCAACAGATTTGCTGGGGCAAGCCGAACATGGACCGACATCACCCGCCGTGTTCATCACGACCAGCCGCAAACTTGCTGAAGAGACTCCGCTCGAAATTGGGCGCCAACTCGAAACGCTGCCAACGGCAGATGTGGCGGGCGTATCATGGCGGGATTATGGTCAAATCATTTTGGTGAAAGATTTTGCCGAAGCCGTTCACGAAGCGGACAGGATCGCAAGTGAGCATGTGCAGGTGTTGACGAAAGATAATGATTACTTTCTGAACAACATGACCAATTATGGCGCATTGTTTTTAGGTCCGCGCACGAATGTGGCATATGGCGATAAGGTTATCGGTACGAATCACACGTTGCCAACTAAAACAGCAGCACGTTACACAGGCGGCTTGTGGGTGGGTAAGTTCTTGAAAACCGTTACTTATCAACGCGTGTTGACCGATGAAGCCAGTGCCTTAGTTAGCGAGTATTGCTCTCGTTTGTGTGCCATCGAGAATTTTGCTGGTCACAAAGCACAGGCGGATTTGCGCGTGAAAAGGTACAAGAAATGATCGACACTTCCATGCACGGACAGATCGCGCTCGTCACCGGCGGCGCGGGCGGAATTGGCTCCGCTATTTGCCGCAGACTTGCCGACGCAGGCGCGACTGTAGTGATCACATATTCAAAGGACTTAAGCAAGGCGCAAAGCATAATTGAATCAATGGCTGGAAAGGGTCACTTGTTGATTCAAGCCGATGTACAAAACAGTGAATCGCTCAATGCGCTCGCAGAGAGCATCAAAGAAAAATTCGGCGCATTGGATCTGCTGGTGAATTGCGCCGGTGTGACCACGCCTGTGAAGCACAACGACCTTGATGCACTTTCCGATGAATGGATCGACAGGATTTTTCAAGTCAACGTACGCGGGGCGTTTGCGACGATCCGCGCGATGAAACCTCTGCTTGAAAAACGGGAACAGAGTACGATCATAAACATATCTTCGGTGGCTGGTTTTACAGGGGTTGGCAGTAACGTTGCCTATTGCGCCTCCAAAGCCGCGCTTGATTCGATGACGCGTTCATTGGGCAGGGCGCTTGCACCAAAAATTCGAGTCGTATCTGTATCACCGGGGTGGGTATTAGGCGAATACGCCAAGCGCTTCGACCCTGAATACATTCAAGCCCAAGTGGATGCGACGCCGCTCAAGAAACTGTCCACGCCAGAAGATGTGGCGGAAACGGTTTGGGCGGTGCATACCAAATTGACTATGATGACGGGCAATATCGTGCCGGTGGATGGGGGACGTCCGCTGGGGGTGTGAGGTTAGAACCCGAATAAAAAGAACAGGTCATTTACATTCGTGCCGGTGGGACCCGTCTTGATAAGCCCGCCAATGGCATCAAAGAACGAGAACGAGTCATTGTTTTCAAGGAACGCTTCACTGTTCAACCCTAACGCATAGGCTTGTTGATATGTTTCACCTGTGACAATGGCGCCTGCTGCGCCAGTCGTTCCGTCTTCGCCGTCGGTGGCGAGGGTGATGAGCATGGTATTTTCCATGCCGCTTAATTCGCGCACTGTGGCAAGAGCGAGTTCGAGGTTTCTGCCTCCCTGCCCTTTGCCTCGCACCGTAACGGTGGTCTCACCGCCGCCGATCATACAAAACGGACGTTTCAGATTCCCATGAAGATAAACACAGATATGTATTGCCGCCTCGCGCGCTTCGCCCTGCCAGGCATCGCCCAAAAATGTAGTGTGAAACCCAAGTGATTGAGCGGCTTTTAACCCGGCTTGCGCAGCAAGTTGATTGCTGCCGATCAACACATTTTGTACTCGTGAAAACAAAGGAGACTCGGGTTTTGGCGTTTCGGGTGATTGCTTCAAAAAACGGATGATAGTCTCTTTGAATTTTTTTGTCAGCCGATATTTTTCGAGAATGTTCAACGCATCTATTTTTGTGGATGGGTCTGGTGCGGTCGGACCGGATGCGATGGCTTCGAGCGGATTCCCAACCACATCAGAGAGGATTAGCCCCGCCACCCGCGCAGGGATGGCTGCTTCAGCGATCCTGCCGCCTTTGACTCTATCGAGATGACGCCGCAGGGTGTTGATCTCGTCGATGCGCGCGCCGCAGGATAACAAAGCTTGCGTGAGAGCTTGAAGGTTTTCGAGACCGATTTCAGGGTATGGGGATGTCATCAACGCCGAGCCGCCGCCGGAAATTAAACAAATGAGCAGGTCACGTTCATTCAATTGTGACGAGATCTCTAATGCTTTATTTCCGGCAAGGAGACTGTTCTGATCTGGGACAGGATGCCCGCCCACGCAGACGTCGAACCCGGCAGCAGGGAAGGGAAAGCTCTGTTTTGGAATGAGCAAGCCGCGACTGGGATGAGGCGGGAGGATATCCAATAATGCACCCGCCATAGACTCAGTCGCTTTGCCCAATCCCAATACGGTGATGCGATCCAATGAGTCAAGCTGATAGATTTGATCCGCGATATGAAGATGTTTGCCCTCGCTTTTTACAAAATGCCGAATTGCCTGCCCCGGCTCTACGGCTTGCAGCGAGGCATTTAAGATTTTGGAAATCTGATTCCCAAATGGATGTTGTTGCAGGGTGCGGGTTGAAAAATCTTTCATCGGTTTGGATACTATAATAGACGTTATATCACTGTTGAGAAGGATTTTCTACAATGACGAAGCCCCGAGTGTTTGTCACACGCATCATTCGTGATGCAGGCTTGAACCTTGTGCGTGAATTTTGCGACGCTGAGATCTGGCAGGATGATCTGCCGCCAACTCGCGAAGTGTTGCTCGAAAAAGTGCGCGGCATGGATGGCTTGCTGTGTTTGTTGACCGACCACATTGACGGCGAAGTGCTCGACGCGGCAGGCTCGCAATTGAAAGTGGTCAGTAATCATGCCGTCGGGTTCGATAATATCGTAGTTCCTGATGCGACGGTGCGAAGAATCCCTGTAGGCAATACGCCGGGCATTCTCACGGATGCCACTGCTGATTTTGCATTCGCCTTGCTCATGTCTGCGTCGCGGCGTGTGAACGAAGCCGAGCGTTATCTGCGTGCAGGCAAATGGAAAACATGGGGTCCCTCTACTTTGCTGGGAATGGATTTTGTTGACAAGACTCTTGGCTTGGTGGGCTTTGGTCGCATTGGGCGTGCTGTGGCAAAACGTGCGGCGGGATTCGGCTTGCGTGTGATCTATTACAGCCCCGGTGCTCAACCCGAATTCAATGCTGCACCTGTGGAAAGTTTGGATGCCCTATTGCATGAGTCAGATTTCGTGTCACTGCATACCCCTTTGAACGACTCCACGCGCCGCATGGTGAACGCAGATTTTCTCAGTAAGATGAAGCGCAATGCGATTCTTGTCAACACCTCACGCGGCGGAGTTGTGGATCAAGACGCGTTGTATCAGGCGTTGAAGTCTAACCAGATTTTTGCCGCCGCGTTGGATGTGACCGACCCTGAACCATTGCCGATGGATTCTCCGCTGCTGACTTTGGAGAACTGTGTCATTGCTCCGCATATTGCCAGCGCCAGCGAAAAGACCCGCGATGACATGGCACGCCTTGCTGCCAGTAATTTGATTGCCGGACTCAAAGGCGAGCGACTGCCGCATTGTGTGAATCCTGAAGTGTATGGGTCATAAAGAGAAGCCAGCATCACTTTGGATGCGGGCTTCTTCTTTACATTTTCTCAAAACTGGATTTCAACGCGGGATACAAGTCTTGGTAGATCGCATATGACTTGCGATAGACCTGCACCTCTTTTTCATCGGGTGAAGTGGATCCGGTTATTCTGATGCATGTTTTGCACGCGGATGCCACGTCGCTCCACGCGCCTGCACCGACACCTGCAAGTAACGCCGCACCATACGCGCCACCTTCTGTTGTGTTGACCGTGACCAGTTCCGCTTCCAAGACCGAAGTCAAAATTTGTCGCCACAAAGCGCCCTTCGTCCCACCACCCGAAGCACGGACTTGTGTAATCTTTCCCATCCCAGCATTTTGAATCAGCGTGAATGAATCTTTCAGCCCGAATGCCACTCCTTCGAGCACGGCGCGCGTCATGTGAGCACGGCTATGGCGTAGAGTCAAGCCGATGAAAGCGCCACGCGCTAACGGGTCGGGGTGAGGCGTGCGTTCGCC
>JBDKJK010000459.1:0-2590 GCA_039796675.1 Chloroflexota bacterium | reverse complement strand
CGATGATTGATGTTGCGATAGGCGGGTTGACGCAGAAGATTACCGCCAAAGAGCAGACGCGTGCCGATCTTCTGATCGTTGAGATGATGAACGAGTTCATCCCGCGTGAATGGCGCACCCTCGCGGACGAAGATGGGAAAGCCAAACCAACTTGGCTCGGAGTTCGGCGTGGCTTCTGGCAAAAGCAAAAACTCTTGCAGGGTTGAGAGTTTATTTTTTAAGTATGCAAAATTCGCGCGGCGTTTCTCAATAAACGAGTTGACCTTTTTCAACTGTGTAACGCCAACCGCGGCTTGCATGTCAGACACTTTGAGATTGTAACCAATGTGCGAGTAGGTGTATTTGTGGTCATAGCCGTGCGGCAGGTCGCCGAGCTGCCAGTCAAAACGCTTTCCACAAGTATTGTCTTTGCCGGGTTCACACCAACAGTCGCGCCCCCAATCGCGGAAGGATTCAAGCAGCTTCTTAATAGACGGCTGATCGGTCAGCACGGCGCCGCCCTCCCCCATCGTAATGTGATGCGCCGGATAAAAACTGACCGTGGCAACATCGCCAAAGGTGCCGACCAATTTCCCATTGTAGGTTGCTCCGACAGCGTCACAGCAATCTTCAACGAGCCACAGGTTATGTTTTTTGCAAAATGCAGTCACGGCTTCAAGGTTGTAGGGGTTGCCAAGTGTATGAGCGACCATGACAGCACGAGTCTTACTCGATAAAGCCGCATCCAATTGAGAGACGTCGATGTTATAGGTGGGAATATCGACATCCAAAAAGACAGGGATAAGATTATTCTGAATGATGGGGTTGACCGTAGTAGGAAACCCTGTAGCAACGGTGATGACTTCATCGCCGGGCTTGAGCTGGCGATCTTTGAGAGTCGGTGACGTGAGACAGGTGAGCGCAAGTAAATTAGCAGATGAACCAGAGTTCACTAAAATAGAGTG
Organism: Chloroflexota bacterium; assembly: GCA_039796675.1. Lineage (GTDB taxonomy): Bacteria > Chloroflexota > Anaerolineae > Anaerolineales > Villigracilaceae > Villigracilis. The sequence continues at coordinate 1,646 of JBDKJK010000459.1, read as the reverse complement.
GCGCAGATTAAAGAATTTCGCAAACTCGCGCTCGAACTGACGCGAGAAACGCCCGGCGGTTAACCAGAAATCGAGGCTGGAATCAACCAGCGATTGCACATCCGCTGCATCGAAGACGCGCCCTGCCACCGCCACGGATGATTCGCCGGGGATAAATTCCTTTTCGGGGAATTCCTCAGCGACAAATTCAGCGGTCAATTCGAGGATCTTCGCCCGCAGTTGATCAGATCGTTCGCTCATGTGTAAAAAATTCCTTATACCAATCAATGGTGGACGATAAAGCTTGATCCAAATTAAATAATGGATGCCAATCTAAAATGCGGCGTGCCTTTTCCGCGCTCAGGTATTGATGCCGGATCTCATTCGAGGCTTCGTTCAAGACCTGTGGCTCAAGGTCTGAATTCATCAGGCGCAGGATCTTTGAAACAATCTCCAGCACCGTCACTTGAATTTCATTCGAAAAGTTAAACGACTCACCTTTGAGATGTGGGTTCGCCGCAAGCTGTTCGGCTAATAGCATATAGGCAGCCGCGCCATCTTCTACATAAAAATAATCGCGGACGTATTGTCCGTCAGAACGGATGATGGGACGCTGTCCGCGCAGGATGGAGCGAATGGTGCCGGGGATGATGCGGTTCCAATTCAAGTCGCCACCGCCGTAGAAGTTACCACAGCGCGTAATGGCTACAGGCAAATCATAACTCTTGGCGTAGGTCGAGGCGATCAAGTCCGCTGCAGATTTACTAACGTCATAAGGATGCTGTCCTTGAAGCGGCGTGTTTTCATCATACGGCAAAATTTCCTGGTCGCCATAGGCTTTATCAGAAGAAGCCATCACCAATTGTTTTACTTTGGGGCTGCGGCGCGCGGCTTCAAGCAAATTCCATGTGCCAGCAATGTTGGTTTCAAATGTAGAAACAGGATTGCGGTTCGCAATAGTCACAATGGTCTGAGCCGCAAGGTGAATGACCGTATCGATCTCAAATTCGCCTAGTGTGCGTTCCAAAATTTCACGGTCACGGATGTCGCCGCGCACGACCTTCACGTTTTCAATCAAGCCCGTCCGCACCAGTTCACTTTGCGGAACCCAATCGCGCACAAGGCAAACCACATCCGCGCCCGCCGCAACGAGTCGTTTGACCAGCCACGAGCCGACCAAGCCCGTTCCGCCTGTGACAAACGTCGGGCGATCAAGCCAGAACGCGCGATTTAACTCCACAGTTTCCATGGTGCATTTCCTTCCTGCCAGAGTTTTTCGAGATTATGAACATCCCGCAATGTATCCATGCACTGCCAAAAATCCTCATGTTGATATGCCGCGAGTTGACGGTCTGCCGCAATATGTTCCAGCGACTCAAACTCCCAAGCAGTGTGATCACCGGGGATGTACTTACACGCCTCCGGCTCAATGACGAAGAATCCGCCGTTGATCCAACCTTCGCCAAGCTGCGGCTTTTCTTTGAACTGCGTCACCAGATTATCTTCAATAATCATTTGCCCGAACCGCGCAGGCGGGCGGACGGAGGTCATCGTTACCAACTTTGCCTGTTTTTTATGGAACTCAAGCAAAGCAGGAATATTGACATTACTCACGCCGTCGCCATAGGTCATCATAAAGGTTTCATTGCCAATGAATTCCGAAAGTC
>JBDKJK010000458.1:0-2529 GCA_039796675.1 Chloroflexota bacterium | reverse complement strand
AGGGACGTTCTTACCGTGATCTGCCCGTGCGCCTGGCGGAATATGGTACGTGCTATCGCTACGAGAAATCGGGCGAACTCTTTGGGCTGATGCGCGTCCGCTCGATGCAGATGAACGATGCCCACATTTACTGTTCAGAGAGTCAATTTGAACAAGAATTCATGGGCGTAGTGGAACTCTACAAGAAATACTTTGAGTTGTTCGGCATTGAAAAATACGTGATGCGCCTCTCACTTCACTCGAAAGCTGGTCTTGGCAAAAAATACGTGGACAACGCCGATTTGTGGGTCAAGACCGAAGACATGGTGCGCCGCGCTATGGATAATGGCGGAGTCCCTTATGTGGAAGCTGAAGACGAAGCCGCATTCTATGGTCCCAAGATCGATGTGCAAATCTGGTCTGCCATTGGGCGTGAATTCTCACTTGCCACGAATCAAGTGGACTTTGCGGTTCCCTCGCGCTTTGACCTGAAGTTTACGAACAGTGAAGGTCATGACGAAGTGCCGTTGTGCATCCATCGTGCGCCACTGTCTACGCATGAACGCATGGTTGGATTCCTGCTCGAGCATTATGCAGGCAACTTCCCAGTTTGGCTTTCGCCGGAACAGGTGCGCGTCATCTCGATCACTGACGAGCAGAACGAGTATGCCGAAAATATCGCGAAGGAATTGCGCGAGAGGGGCATCCGTGCCAGCGCGGATATGTCGTCTCAGCGTATGAACGCTAAGATCCGCCAGGCACAGATGATGAAAGTGCCGTACATGATCGTGGTTGGCAAGAATGAAATGGAAGCTGGTCAGATATCATTGCGAGTGCGCGATGGCAGCCAGCAGAATGGATTTGCTTTGAGCGAATTCATTGAACGAGCCAAAGACAAGATCGTCCGCAGAGCTAGTGAGTTGTAACATCCAAAACGGAGAGGGTCATCCCTCTCTGTTTTTTTAATCCATGTTTGAAACTATAAACAGCCCACGGGGTTTTATGAGTTGGATCTATCTATCAAATTCAGAAAGAGGCTTATTCCATGTCTGCTGAACCCAAACGCTATCATCCTGTCCATGTCACCTTGCATTGGCTCACGGCGCTGCTGATATTTATGCCTTTGCTTTTCGGTTTTTTGGTATTTGCGCGCACTCCTGATGCACAAGAAGCTCAAATGCTCGGAATGCACAAATGGACTGGCATTATTCTCGGTCTGGTCATTATTGCCCGCATTGTCACACGCTTTGTCTTCAAACGCCCTGCCCCTGCCGATGCTGGTCACCCTGCTTTGAACCTGGTAGGGAAGGTCGTCCACTTTTTGCTCTATGTGAGTGTTTTTGCCATGCTCTTCACCGGCGACTCGCTCGATGAAGCCTATGGTTTGGAAAATATCATGGCGGGCAATGGCAGCATGCCAGAGAATCTTTTTGTCTACCCCGAGCGTGCCATTCATGGAAACTTCGCCTATGTCATTGCTGCCTTGGTCGCATTGCATATTGGTGCCGCGTTGTATCACCAATTCATTCGTAAGGATAATTTGCTCTCTCGCATGTGGTATGGGAAGTAAGTAAATTAAAATAAAAGAGGCAGTCACATAATTGTGACTGCCTCTTTATGATTATCTCTGTGCCCCTGGCACATACTTCGTTTCCCATTCTGCAATGGCAGCGCGGATGGTGGTTTTGATCTCACCATCAGGCACATCGTCAATGGCTTCGTATTTATCATTCCCAATGTGAACTTCGAGCCCGCCTTGAGGTGATTCTTTCAGGCTCACACTGGCTTTTTCTAAAGCGGTTCCAACAATGTGGCTTTGCAAAACCGTATCGATCTGTTGAACGATGCTAAGCTTTTTAAATTCCTCTTCAGGATTCTTTGGCTTTTTCGGAGCGCCCGGCGCGATGAAGGAGACAGGCGTCACTGTAGCAGGAACTGGGGATATAGGAACAGGCATAGGCTGAGTCTGAAGCGGTGGCGGGGGCACGGTCGCTACGGTTTGTGCGGCAGGTCCGCCTTCGATCCACGGACGTAGATAGGTCACGATCTCGATCAGTCGTTTTTTCTTTTCAGGCGTTAATGGACCTGCGAGTTGCAAACCATCCATTTCGATGGTCTTATCTTTCTTGATGCGTAGAATACCAGGGTCCGCTTCTTTTGTGCCACCAAGGCTTGCCGCTTCTGCCAATTTGCGTTCGGCTTCGGTCAATTTTCTTTCGGCATCTGCACGGACAATCTGTGCTTTGGTTTCAGCCGCCTCGATCTTTTTTCTTGCATCAATACTCATGTTGAAATAACCAAGCAGAGCTCCAATACCGAATACAAAAATCCCAAGGATCCAAAATGCGACCGTGGGGAGGGTTGTCATCGTGTAATTTAATTCCATGGTTATTTCCTTTCGAGCCGCTGGCACTTTGGGCACACATGCGTGCCGCGCTGACCAACAGTAAACTTTTCAATGATCGTTCCGCACGTTGAGCAAGGGCTGCCTTCGCGGTCGTAGACATGAAAATAATTTTGAAACTCACCGCCGCGATATGCCCAATCGAT
>JBDKJK010000457.1:0-8287 GCA_039796675.1 Chloroflexota bacterium | reverse complement strand
TGACCAATTTATGCGATTCAGAAATCGGCGCCGCAGTTTCCATCGCCCGTTCAAGCGGACTCACATAAATGGCTTTGATCGGCACCTCGCGCAGCGCCTCACCCAACGCCTGTGCTTGTTTCTGTCCCTTTTCATTTAAATGTACGCCGGGAAGTCGCCCTGCCATTTTGCCGGTCTTGACGTATTCGTTTTCACCGTGACGAATCAATAATAATAGTGGCATGTTATTTGATCTTTCTCTTCATTTCCAGGATTTGCTCTTCGCTCATATCGGGGATATGTTTAACTTCTGTAATGCCCAAAGCTTTGCGCTGGGCTTCACGCCACATCTCAAGCCGGGTAGTGACTTGCGATTCATAGCCTTCTTGTGAAGGCGAATAGAAATAGGTTCCGAGCAAGCGTTTGGGGAGATATTGCTGGGGCGTGAAATGTCCTTCTTGCTCGTGCGGATAAACGTAATCCTTGCCGTGCCCCATAGCGGCGGCATCGCGGTTTCCATCCATTAAGTGACGCGGCACCGAGACTTGTCCCTCTTCTTCGATCTTCTTCATTGCCTTGAAATACGCGCCCGCCGTGTTGGACTTGGGCGCAGTAGCGAGATACAAAGTGGCTTCGACGATGGGATAGATCCCTTCGGGTAAGCCGATAAATTCAAAGGCTTGCATGGCGGAAGAGGCAACAACCAACCCCATGGGGTCCGCCAGTCCAATATCTTCGCCAGCCAAAATGATGAGTCTGCGGATGATGAACTTGGGGTCTTCACCAGCATAGATCATCTTTGCCAGCCAGTATAAGGCGGCGTCGGGGTCTGAGCCGCGCACAGACTTGATAAAGGCGGAGATGGTATCGTAATGCGCGTCACCGTCTTTGTCATACAGCACTGCACGGCGTTGAATCGATTCTTGCGCCACGTCCAATGTGATGTAGATCACGCCATCTTTATCTGGCGTTGTAGATTCAACTGCCAGCTCCAACGCGTTGAGCGCATTGCGGGCATCACCCGATGCTACTTCAATGAGATGGGCGCGAGCATCATCATCGAACTTTATTTTTTTGTCGCCATATCCGCGTTCTTTGTCGCCCAAGGCGCGGTCGAGCAGAGTGCCGGTTTCAGTTTGATTTAAGTTGCGGAGTTGAAAAACGCGCGAGCGCGAGATCAAGGCTTTAATGACTTCGAAATATGGGTTCTCGGTCGTTGCCCCAATCAGCGTAAATGTGCCATTCTCCACATGCGGGAGCAGGGCATCTTGCTGGGCTTTGTTCCAGCGATGGACTTCGTCTACAAAAAGAATGGTGCGTTCATTATGCAGGCGACGCCGTTCAAGTGCTTCATCAATGACCACGCGCAAGTCTGCTTTGCCTGCTAGGATGGCAGAGATAGTCACAAAATGACTCTTGGTACTATTGGCAATGACTTGTGCCAGAGTGGTCTTGCCTGTTCCCGGTGGACCCCACAGAATGATGGACGAGAAAAGTTTATCTGCCTTGATAGCCCGTTGCAGCAATTTGCCTTCGCCAACGATATGCTCCTGCCCAATATATTCCTCCAACGTACGCGGACGCATACGCGCCGCGAGCGGCGCTTCGCTTTTCATTCGTTCCTGCATGGCATGGTCGAAAAGGTCGGGCATGTTTGAGATTATAGCATTATTGAAATTTGCCGGTAAAAAAGGACGCAGTACGCGTCCTTTTGATGAAGATCAAGAAACGAAATGAATCAAAATGATTGTAGAGCTTCTGTTTCGTCATCTATGATCGCGATGTAAATATCAAACCCGCCGAGTTGAAATACATCAGCGATGTGCGGTGCCAGGTTGGTCAACTTTAAGTAAGGAGATTTATATGCGCCTACACTCATTTTTTTACGCAGTTCATCATCGTTCACATCTTTATGCAGATCGCGCAATTTGTTAAATAGATTGTGAATCACTCTCAACCCGGCGCTGCTAATTCTTTTAACTTCGCGGAAATCCAGCAACACATGGCGGGTTCCCTGTGCAACCTGCTCATCTACGTGGGTTTGAAACAGCGAATACGTAGACGAGTCGATGTCTCCTATAAGTTTTATGATCGTGACTGGCACTCGAGCATTCTTAATTGTTGACTGTATATCAAGCATTTGGTGAACATTCCTTTTGGAGTAGCAGTGATTTTTTCAAAAATTATTGTACTCGATAGTTACACGCGCGAAATGGAGATGCGGTCGAGGGTGGCTGGCAACTCAGAGAGTTTGCGCAAGCTGAAGTCCGGTTGGATGCGGCGCATATCCTCCTCCTCAAATTTTGCACGGCGTGTAATCCAGATCGATGTGATGTTCAAATTCTTTGCGCCTAAAATATCCGCTTCAAGGCTGTCGCCGATCATGGCAGCCTCATTTGGCTGTGCATTCCATTGTGCCAGGGCGATCTCGAAGGCGCGCGGATGCGGCTTGCGATAAAAACATGCCGCCGATGTGAGTACGAAGTCAAAATATTTTCGAATACCGAACACCTCGATCAGGTCTTGCACATCCTTATTATCACCTGCATTGGAAAAGATACCAAGCCGATACTCTTCGGATCTTAATCTTTCAAGGGTTTCGATGGTATCGGCTTCCAACTGCCAATTACTTTGAGTGACCGAGTACAGCGCATCCAACGCCGACCTTAGAACTGATTCTGCCACTTCAGTATGCCCCAACTCTTTGAGTAGCTCATGCAAGACTAGGTGATAGGTAGTCTCGTAAAAATCCTTGTCGCGCTGTTGGTAGTACTCTTGCAGGCGCGCGCGGAAGACCTCGGCACTAAGCTCAATGCCATGTTGATGAAGGGATGCCACCAGCGCTTCGTCCGCCTGCATCTCAATGATAGGAGATTCGGATCGCGTGTGCATTAGAGTTCCACCAAGGTCAAAGATCAAATATCGGAGTCGTGTGGTCATAAAAAATAGATGAGTGGTCTGCCCGTCGTTTTACCTTATGCAGACTATTGTACAAAGAAAAACTTCCGCAGAATCAAAACATTATCTGCATATAGTTCTACCACGTATTCGCCCGGCGAGAGGATGAAAACATTGGTGTATTCAAATCCAAATGAGCGGTACCATGTGTTGCCCAAGCTCAGGTCTTCATTAGAAACGGCTCTCATGGCGGCATCTTCATATCCATTGACGTAAATTCGCCATATTAACTGGCTGGTTGGCTCACCCGAATAGGTAAATTTCACACTAAACGATTTTTCGCCGTACGAGATCACATCATTTGTAGATGCCTCAAAGCCAGTGATAAATCCATCTGCATCGGTCCCAGTAACCTTGCCGATCGTCACGTCACTCACTTCTGAAGCCAGTTGGTTTGCAGGTAATTGACCCGTGTATTCCAGCGCGATGGTGGTCTCTTTCATACGCTTCATCTGAGAATAAGCGAACTCACGAATGGCATCATGGTCACCCAGAATGCGATCAATAGCAGGGGCTTGCGTCCATGCTTTTGGATCATTATCGAGCTGATCGATCAGGTTTTGTAGATCCAGTGCCCCAGCATCCATGTAATACCACAGCGAGGCAGATGGTTCCGAGCCGCGTTGGTGGGCGTCATTCACCTGTTTTTGTGCTTCCTGATACAACAGATCATACTGTGCCTGTGAGTTGTTGAGATCCCCCATAGCCAGGTAGGCAAGGGCTTGATTCATCCGCATTCCCAATACCTGTGGATTGTTGGACAGAATACGTTCATTGGTTTCTATCGCCAGGTTATACTGACCATTCATGTAATACGTCCAGCCTAGATTCCAGTTGGTGTTGATATCTTCCAAACCCCGGTTTCGGGCTTCTTCCATCTGAGAAATGGCAGTGGGGTAGTCGTTTAGCGATAGGTAGGCAACACCACGCTCATAATACGCTTTGGCATAGTATTCATTTTCTGCGATTGCCTGATTGAATTGTTCAATGGCTTCTTCGTACCGCCCCTGATAACTTAAACCAACCCCTTCTGCATACGCATTGATCGATGTCGGATTAACCTCCGGGCGACCGATGATCTCGATCAGAGACCAGCTTAGCCATAACACACAGAATGCCACGATGCCCGATCCAACAATGACGAATAGCCAACGTACCCGTCCGCTTAATGCCAGCGAAAGACCGTATAGGGAAAGGGCTACAGTAAGCAAAGTGATCTGAACGATAAGCGCATCTGCTGTGTTGTCGGTAAAATTCCCCAACTCCGACTCTGCCAGGTAGGTTTCTGAAAGCCGGGTTGCCTCAACCAAATACGATTCAGCTTCATACTTATAGGTATCAGGGTACCCCACTGTAGGATCAAAATATTGCGGACCCAGCAACTTGCTCAATGGAATAACCGTTTCTTGCAAAGCGCGATATCGTTCTGCGGCTTTGGTATCTCCGCTCTGCTCTGCGGCAGTGATCTGCCAGTTCAACTCCTGCCAGACTTGGTACGCCGCCTGCCAATCATAACTGAATTGCACAACCCCATTGATTTCTTTTTTTGTCGCTTCAATGGCATATTGTTGCGCCCGCCGCCGAGCTTGGTCTGAAATATTGGCAGCGTAGTTCTGAAAAAAAGCAGTAATGGCAACCCAAATGGCAACAGAAGCAATCAGAATCGTGACGAAATTATCAAATCTCTTGTTGTTGGTTTCGTCGCTCATAGAATAAATCTCCCATACAGGATTCCCAAAATACCGCCAATAGCAAGGAGAGCCCCCAAGGCAGCCCATACGTACTTGATGTTTTTTTCAGTGGCTTGCGCCAGAGTTAAGAACCAGAACGAAACAGCAAAAACAATCATATCTGCAGTGAGAAATGCAGAGCGAGAACGTTCTGAGTCAGATTTATCGAAATAGGGCTGAGCATTCAGCTCAGAAGCTTGTGCATCGTCTGCAAAGGCTTCCTGTAACTCACGTTCAATATCGTAGGAACCATCCGGGTCGATGTAACGCGCTTTGACAAAACTGGATAGGAGCCCGCTTGACACACCCCACATTTCCCGTTGAATTGCATGATTTCTCGCATCCGTTTCAGCATCTGCTTCGGGGTCATACATGAGGTACCCCATCTCATCGTAACGGATGTAGTCTGTATAGGCACGGTAATTTTGATAGGCAGTCACATAATTGATGATCTCTGCCTTTTGCGCCCGAATAGACGCATCTAACCCTGCAAAGTCTTGATCGCCTGCTGTTGAAACAGCTACCGACGCAAGGCATGCCGCGGTGGCGCCAAGTACCGTCACAACGGCGGTCAATACAGCGATCCATGATTTAAAATTATCTTGCTTCATAAATTCATCTCCTTTGGCTGAGAGAAATTATCCGGCGCTTCTTAAATAAATGCCGGTTGGGTCTAATTCTTCACGCAGGATTCTCAATTCTTTTTGCGTGACTTGTTCCGTCGTCTTAAGCGTGGATGCCACTTTGAGATACCAACCCGTATTGGCTATCGCTTCTTCCGCCGTTCTGCCTGTATGCAGTGCCGTGAGCATCATCTCACCTGAGGCATCTGGCTCCAAAACCCCGATGTCCGTTACAACCGCCAGCATCCCGCCGCCACGCATGCCACGCGCTTCGCGTGCGCCTTTGCCATCAATGAAACCTGCCGAGGTCATGAACTCCACTTTTTCAGGGAAGCGTCTCTTCTGGTGGGGGGTCATGATGTAACAGCGGTTAGCCCATGCTGCAATTTCCTGCGAGCCACCCGAACCCGGCAAACGGACCTTCGGTTGCGCGTAGTCACCAATTGTCGTGGCATTGATATTTCCATATTTATCAATTTGTGCGCCGCCCATAAAACCCACATCTACATTGCCGCGCTGGAGGTAGTTTGCAAAAATATCGTACATGCTCACCACCGAAAGCGCGCCGCTGACCAAAGTTGGGTCACCGATGGAGAGGGGCAGGCGTTCGGGTTCCGCGCCAATAACACCCGCTTCATAGATCATCACAAGGTTGGGTGCGTGTGTACGTTTAGCAAGATTACAAGCAAGGTTAGGTTGCCCTACACCGACGAAGACCACGTCACCATCGCGCAACAAACGCGCGGCGTTGATGATCATCAACTCGGCAGAGGAATATTTGAGTTCGGGCATGTTGTTCTCCTAAGTGGACGATTGACGATTGACAATGGACGATGGAAAGTGATCGTCTATTGTCTGTGGTCTATCGTCTATCGTCAAGAAAGTTCGTTATGATTTCAGCCACTTCTTGTGGATGTTCAAGTGGTAGGATGTGTGTAGCTTTTTGCATGGTGTGAATCTGAATTTTAAAATTCTTCTTCTTTACCAATTTCGCTGCATTTTGAAAAAAAGTATCTGTTTCGTCACCACGAATAATCAGAGTAGGCACATCAAAACTTGCGAGCCCGCGCCAGAGGTCAAAGTCCTGATGACCTGTCAGGTAAATATGAGTTTCCCATTCGGGCGTATACACCAGTTCGTAGCCGCTCCCATCTACTTTGGGTTTGGTGATGCCAGCGATGTAGGCTCTCAACCCCTCATCACTCACATAACGAAAGACAGGTTTAGAGCGGTATCCGCGGAAAAGAAATTCCAGATCACTGAATTCACGTCTTCGTTTTTGTGAAGCAGGAATCATTGGGTGGTATTTTTCACCCAGCCCAACCCAGCGAATCAAGTTCCATGCCGCAAGTATTTGAGGCGTCATCAGTACGGGGTCGAGCAAGATGAGAGCACGGAATTTCTGTGGTTCGCGCATCGCCGCACGCAGGGTGACGATGCCTCCGATGGAATGACCAACTCCGATAACGGGACCCGTTCCCCGGTCCGATAAGAAGCGCAGCAAGTCCTCTGAGTAAGGACGCCAATCTTGCAGGTCATCTCTGCTTGCTCCATCCCACAACGGGCGCAGTTTCATTCCGAAGGTTTGAAAATTTTGTTTTAAATGTTCTAGTAACGGCGTATAACATTCAGGCGGGTAGCCATTGGCATGTAGAAAGTGCAGCGGCTCGCCATTGCCACCAAGATCAAAATGCGGAATATTACTCACTTGTTTACTTGTGTACCTGTCTACTTTAATATTTGCCGTAATTTATTTTTTCACTATATTGTGCTTTGACCTTCAAACGCTTGTGTGTCTTTTCGCCAAGTTTTTTCCAATAGGCATTGCGGTCTTTTGCACCATACACCCATTCATCGAGATATTTTTGTGTAAGTTCTTTCGACTCGCTGATCTTATCCCATGCGAGATAGAACTCGTTATCGCGGTCGTAATAGCCTTGAGAATACGATGGATGACTCGCAAACGGAACATGACACACGGCGCTGACGACAATGCCGGGAATCATCGTGCGGTTCGGGTCGGACCGGATGACTGATTCGTCGACAATTTCTTCAGCGGTGAGGATGACTTTTTTCGCGGCGAAGGCGGCTTCTTTCTGCTCGCCAATGATGCCCCAAAGATGGGCATTACCATTCTTGTCTGCGCGTTGCACGTGGACGATGGCAACATCAGGGTTCAAGGCTGGCACGACGATTACATCCTTGCCGCCATAGGGGTCGGGGATGCGTTTGATTAGCGGATTTACTTTTTCAAGATCTTCTGCGCCGGTTTGATTCATGGGCAAAAACGGCAAGCCAGAAGCGCCTGCTTGCAAGCGAGTGATCATGCCAAAGTGAGAATATTCTTCCCATTCCAATTCGCCGCGTTCAATAGCTCCGCGCACGATGCGTAAGGAACCGACGCCCGGATTGCCCATGTACGAGAAGATGACTTTCTTGGCGCAACCCGCCGCAACCAGTTGATCGTAGATCAGGTCTGGTGTGGCGCGGGCGAGGGTCAGATTTTTTTTGCCTTGTCGAATGATCTCGTGCCCGGCTGCAAAGGGGATCAGGTGCGTGAAACCGGCGGCATATAACGTATCGCCGTCACTTACATATTCTGCAATCGCTTTTTTGAGGGGAATCAGCTTTGACATACGCGTTACTTCTTATCCTTTTTCTCTTTTCCTTCGCCTCCACCACCGCCACCACCTGATTTCCCCGCTCTCATTTTGCCCCAAAATCCCTTGAACCATGCGAAGCGACCAGAAGGTGGGGGAGGCGTTTTTGTCCTGCGAAAATAATATCCGATGGCAAAAAGGACCAGGGCGATGAAGAAATAATCGAAATCTACTTTGTCGGCAATATCAGACAGGACGAAAAGGAGAAATACCCCTCCGCCGATGACGACGAAGAAGGTGCCCATTCGAACTTCGATTGGATCGTCATTATCCATGCCTGTATTTTACCGCAAGGGAGCGGTAGCGAAATTGTGATTAAAATCCCCCATTTGTATTT
>JBDKJK010000456.1:0-6059 GCA_039796675.1 Chloroflexota bacterium | reverse complement strand
TCCATGTTTGAGTGCGGTCAATACATTCAACCTGGCGGCATCCGGTTTCGTGAACTCGAAGAATACATCACATGGTTGCGTCATTAACGCTTCCTGTGCTGTTGCATAAACAAGGCAAGTCAAGGCAGGTTCATTCAACACATCACCAAGAGTCTTGCCCGCATGTGTGCGCGAAACTGCTGCAACAAGCGTAATGTCATCTAATTTGGCAATGGCTCTGGCTACCGCAGACCCTGCCCAACCTGTAGCCCCTGCAAGACAAACGCGAATGGTCATAAAACCTCATTTGACGATGGACAATGGACCGTTGACCATGGTCTGTCGTCCATCGTCCATTGTCTGTTCTAACTGAATTTGATATGCAGTTCTTTCAACTGCTTCGGTTCCACTTCCGAAGGCGCATCTGCCATCACATCGCGTCCGTTCTGATTCTTCGGGAAGGCGATCACTTCGCGGATGTTGGGCTCGTCCGCCAGCAGCATCACCAAACGATCAATGCCGGGAGCCATGCCGCCGTGTGGGGGAGCACCATACTCAAACGCCTCAAGCATGTGACCAAACTTCGCCTGAATATCTTCCTCGCTCAAACCAAGCATCTGAAACATCTTCATCTGAATATCGCGGCGATGAATTCGTATCGAACCCGAAGCGGTCTCGTAACCGTTGCACACCATGTCATACGCTTCCGAATACACGTCACCGGGGTTGGTATCGAACTTCGGCAGGTCTTCCATCTTCGGCATTGTGAACGGATGATGTTCCGACTCCCATGCCTGCGTCTCTTCGTTGAACGCAAAGAACGGGAAGTCCACCACCCACGCGAACGCCATCATCGACTTATCCGCCAGATCCAACTTATCACGGAACCACAAGCGCAGCCCACCAAGAGTCTTGTTTACAACCGCACGAGCATCAGATGCGAAGACGATCAGATCGCCGACTCCTGCTCCCGTTTTTTCTTTCAACGCTGCCAGTTCTTCTTCCTTAAAGAACTTTGCCGCGCTTCCTTTCACGCCCTCGGCTGTGATCGCCACAGCAGGCATTCCCTTCGCCCCAAACGTTTTCGCCACTTCCGTGAGCGCATCCAATTCCTTGCGAGACATCTCCGCAGATTTCGGCGCGACGATACACTTGATCACCCCGCCCGCCTCAAGCGCAGACTGGAACACTTTAAATTCACTCTTCGCCAACACATCGGTGACATCGATTAACTCCATGTCGAAGCGCAAATCAGGTTTGTCGGAACCGAAGCGTTCGAGTACTTCTTTATATGAGAACTTGGGCCACGGCGACGAGAATAATTTCTTGTGCGGCGCCACGGCGGGAATCATTTCGGTGAACAAGCCTTCCACCAAATTCAGCACATCATCGCGGTGGACGTATGACATTTCCAAATCGAGTTGTGTGAACTCAGGCTGACGGTCGCCGCGCAGGTCTTCATCACGGAAACAGCGCGCGATTTGGAAGTACTTATCCATGCCTGCCACCATCAACAATTGCTTCAACTGCTGCGGCGACTGCGGCAAGGCGTAGAACTGCCCCGGGTAAATGCGGGACGGAACGAGATAATCACGCGCACCTTCGGGGGTCGCTTTGAACATGATGGGCGTTTCAATTTCAATGAAGCCCTGATTGTCGAGATAGTCACGCATGAACTTAATGACCTTGTGGCGCAAGACCATATTCTTGGTCAGGCGCTCGCGGCGCAGGTCAATGTAGCGGTACTTGAGGCGCATATTCTCATCGGGCAGGTCGGCATCCGTGTTGACCATGAATGGGGGAGTCTTCGAGGAGTTAAGGACAGTCACATTCCTGGCAATAACTTCCACTTCGCCCGTTTCCATTTTGGGATTCGCCATCCCTTCGGGGCGTTTCTGCACCACACCTTCAATCTGCAAGACCCATTCGCCACGGACACTCGCAACCTGATCAAGCATTTCCTTGGGAAGGTCTGGGTTGATGGTCACTTGAACGATGCCTGCGCGATCACGCAGGTCGAAGAATGCCACCCCGCCGTGGTCGCGGCGTCGATTCACCCAGCCTGCAAGCGTAACCGTCTGCTCGGCATGGCTGGCTCTTAACTCTCCACATAGATGAGTTCTGTACATAATGCGCCTCCGATTTTTTGATGTCACTCTGAGGGAGCGCTTTTTGCGACCGAAGAGTCTCTTATGTTGTCGGTAGAGACCCTTCGCTATCGCTCAGGGTGACACGAATTGGGTATAAAAAATCGCCCTGCGCTTTCGCGTTGGGCGATTTGGTTTCGACTTTTTTTATTCGTCAACCAGCAAAGCTTCGCCCAACGATACAGGGATCGTTATTGTCATTATTATTATCGTTATTATTGGCGAAGAAATTGCTGTTCAACATTGGCGGCATTATAGCACAGAGTATTCAAGGTGTTTGGTCTATTTGCTTTTTGGTCATCCAAAGACGCTTTGATTTGCGCGTAGTCATTTTGGTGATTTTAGCTGGGAGCTGAGTAGATTTTTTGCCAGCATTGCCATTTGAGAGGACGGAAAGCCCAAAAGGAATCAAAATTCAACGAGGCAGACCAGAACCCGGTTACAGAAAGAGGCGGGAGGGGGGATGTCCACAGAATTGAAAATAGAGATTTCACAAACGTTAATCAGAATCAAATCATTTCGCGGTACTATTTATTTGAGCTTAATTTAAATCATCGGCTGCGATGCCGGGAAATGGAGTACGAAGATGCTAATTGGATTCATTTTTACCGCGATCTTGCTTTTTGTGCTGTATGGTTTGATCGCCTCGACAGAAAAAGTATTGACCGATCGTCAACAGCATGTGGTGATCGATGAACGGATGATAGAGCACCGCTCGCGATTGTAAAGAAGATGTGCCCTTAAATAAAAAGAGGTCTCGCTCAACTGCCGAGACCTCTTTTTATTTAATTGGCGAGTGATTCGACGATGGTCTTTGCACGTGAATATGCGGTCCAACGCTTGTTGACCTCGTCTCGTGCTTCGATACGGGTATAACCATACTTCACTTGAAGGATGGTTAGGAATTTATCAAGTTTATCGTCAGCTTTGTCGACCTTCTTAAGGTCATGTTCGGCGATAAGACTCCACCATTCCATGGATTGTCCGCGGATGAGTTTCCATTTTTGGTCGAATTTTGTTTTTGGTTTCTGCATTATGCGCTCCTAAAAGAGTATATGAATGATTGGACTCAGTTGGAGTTTTCAAGATTTCGTTTCTTGCTTATTCCCCTGTGAATAGGCAAAACAAAATTGTCAAACTCTTTCATTCTCATTGTACTACTTCCTTGAAATAAATCCAGATTTTTGAGGCACAAATTTCGAAATTGAAAACAAATGTAAATTTGATGTTGTTCGGCTGCCTTGACCTACTTTCTTATTAACCGATACGGCAGAATGACCGGGTCTTGACGTTGGGGGTATCCATCTATGTGGTAGGCGATCAGGTAGCCTTGATGTTCATTGACGGAAAAGGTCCAGGGGGTGACGTTGATCTCGCCATTTTCGATATGATATTCGATGGTGATTTCTTTCTCTTCTGCATTGCGCGGAAAGAGGGAGATACTGCCTGAGGCGGGCACATCAAAACAAAATTCATAAGAGAGGCGGTCGAGGAGATCGGTGATCCTATCCATTCGGTCAAAGAGCGGACGGGAGAGATTGAATTTCTTTAATTGATCATCAAGCTCCTTTGAAAAATCAGCATGCAGATTTTTGCGGATCTCGGAGGTGCCATAACTCGCCAGCCGCCGAAAATGATATTTGACGATCGTATCTGCAACCACGTCTGAGCATTCCATGTTAAAGCCACGGCGTGCAATGATTTCCCATTCTTCATCGCGCATTCCGCCAACGGGAGCATTATCGAGATAGCCGTAGCCGCGATCATGCAGCCCCATGCCCATGATCATGGAGGTTAGTTCGATGGACGGAGAATCGAATTGGTCATTGCCCCAGAGCATGGCGAGGGTGCCGACGAGCTTAAGATGTTCCGATTGCGGTGTGACGATCTGCCTGCTCTTGGATTTGAACATGCCATATCTCCTAATTCGTTAAAACCATTGTGATGTGCAGATTTTACCCAGAAAGCAGGTGGATTACATCGTGTTAATTTTTGACACTATACGAGAGGATAGCCCGAATGGGTGATGCAGGCTCGCTTCGTGTGAAAGGCAGATGTAAGGTTTGACGGGCAAAATTTCTTTGCCGCGAATTCGGGTCATTGTATAGTTAGTGTGCTGTTAAAACCATTATCATATAAGGAGAATACAATGAATTACAGACTTCTATCCACTATCAATGCCGCTCTTCTTGCTGTGTTTGGGGTGGTGTTCTTCGTCATGCCGGTGGTTGCTCTCGAATTTTTCGATAGCGAAACCTATACGGCGACGATCTTTGTTGCCCGTTTCTTTGGCGCTACCCTAATTTTGGCTGGGATATTCATTTGGATGTCTAAAGAGTTGGCAGGCTCTGGTGCTGAAAGGACCATGTCGATCATGTTGCTAGGCAGCTCGATCGCCGGGTTCATTCTGACCCTGATCGGCATGGTTGGCGTGGATGTGCTTCGCACCAACGGATGGATCCCTCTAGTCCTGCATATCCTGTTCGCGTTGGGGTATGGCTACCTGATCTCGGGAGTGACGATCACTGCCAGCAAACGAAAATAAATAGCTGAGCCGAAGAACAAAAACATGACTCACCCCGAAATTAAGGTTTCGCGGGTGAGTTCATTTTAAGAGCAAATGGGACGCGGATTTTTTATCTTTTTCTGCGCCCCAAATTAAATTCGGGGTAACTATGTTTTCTTCTGATGTGGGGTTTTCCATGATTTTTCTCCTGAAACAGTGAAGTGTTCTATTGGCACTCTCTTTTCAAAATATAGGAATTGCCCTCGCAGGTTTGATCTCTGAGCCTGTTGCACTATTGGAAAGAAAATCATAGTAAGAATAAGATTTTCGGTAGCATCGTGTATTGGAGTAAAAAGGAGATATTCATGAACAGCGTGAACGACTGGAACAAAAAGATTATTGAGGAATTTCGTGCCAACCACGGCAAAGTGGGCGGAAATTTTGAAGGCAAGGCTTTACTGCTTTTGCATACCAAAGGCGCCAAAAGCGGACAAGAACGCGTGAACCCAGTAGCTTGTGTTCAAGACGGCGATCGCTATGTCGTGATTGCTTCAAAAGCCGGAGCACCGACGAACCCAGATTGGTACTATAACGTGGTTGCCAACCCAATCACCACAGTGGAAGTGGGCGCTGAAACCTTGAATGTTCAAGCCGCTGTGGCAGAAGAACCCGAGCGGTCTCGCCTCTACAACAAAATGGTGGAAGTAATGCCTGGCTTTGGTGAATATCGCGAGAAGACCACTCGGGTCATTCCCGTCATTGTGCTGACGCCGGTGAAATAAGGAAATACAGAACACATCTCACAGACGTGATATCTGCGCAATCAATTTATAATACCCACATGATACACATTCAAACGGACAGACTCACTCTTCGGCAATTTGAATTGAGTGATGCAGATTTCATGCTTGCGTTATTAAATGACCCATCCTTCATTCAAAATATCGGTGACCGTAATGTGCGGACTCGTGCCGATGCCGAGAAATATCTTGAAAATGGAGCGATGGCAAGCTATGCCAAGAATGGCTTTGGCTTGCTCGCTGTCACATTGACTGAAACAGGGGAGACCCTCGGCATGTGCGGGTTGATCAAACGCGATGCCTTGGAAGATGTGGATATCGGCTATGCATTCTTGCCGAGATTCTGGTCGCAGGGATATGCGATTGAGTCCGCGCAAGGGACGATGAAATTCGCCAAAGAGGTGGTGGGACTGAAACGCATCGTCGCCATCGTGGACCCTGCCAATGTGGGCTCTGTCCGCGTGCTGGAGAAGTTGGGAATGACCTTCGAGAAGATGATGAAGTTATCTGAGGATGATATTGAGTTGAAGTTGTTTTCGGTCAATTTGTAAACAAAAACGGTCTTGTAGACAGTACATCCCGAGACCGTTTTTCATCTAATATCTAACGAATGATACCCTTTATTTC
>JBDKJK010000455.1:0-2526 GCA_039796675.1 Chloroflexota bacterium | reverse complement strand
TGCCGGGTTCGGCAGTGACTGTCACTTTATTTTTTGAGGGCATCTTTTTTCTCCTGTTTCATTTTTTCTAAAAGATCATCCAATCGACCAAATCGCGCTTCCCATACTTGACGATACTGTTCGACCCAATCGGCGACTTCACCTAACTTATCAAAACGCGCTTCAACATATCTCTCACGCCCCTGTGGGATGACGACCACCAACCCACATTCCTTCAATATCTTGATATGCCTTGAAACAGCCGGGCGGCTGATGCGAAAATTTTCGGCAACACCGTTCAGGGTCAGTCTTTGTTGTGCCAGCAACGCCAAAATAGCTCGGCGGTTGGGGTCTGCAATGGCTTGAAATACGTCTCGTCTCATAAACCCTTTTTGTAACCATTCAGTTACGTTTTATAAAAAGATTTTAGAACAAATATTCTTATTTGTCAAGCCTGAATTTATCCCTTAAATCTTGGGTACGAACCCAGCACGCGCAGCATGACTGCATATTCCCCCAAATGGTCAAGCGCGCGTTGAACCGTTTCATTTTGAATCGAGCCAATGAAGTCTATATAAAAAAGATATTCCCACGGGCTTCCCTGCAACGGGCGCGATTCGATCTTGGTCAGGTCGATATCACGAAGCGCAAAAACAGACATCGCCTTGAACAATGATCCGGGGACATTTTTCAAAGTAAACACGATGGAAGTCTTCGCCTCAGACTCAGGGACAGTTGCCTCTCGTCCGACAGCGAGAAAACGCGTAAAGTTTTCCGTGTTATCTTCGATGCCTTCTTCCAGAATTTGCATGCCATACAATTCAGCCGCCCGCTTCGACGCAATGGCAGCCACATCACGTGCGCCCGATTCCTTAAGCATCTTCACACTTCCAGCCGTGTCATAGACTTGTTCCGGTTTGATGCCCAAATTACGCAGATAGGCGGCGCACTGCCCCAACGCCTGCGGATGACTGATCGCCTTCTTGATGTCTTCTTTCTTTACACCGGGGTTTGCAATCAGACAATGCCGCACACGCAGGAAATACTCCCCCACAATATGCAGGTCGTGCCGCAAGAGCAGGTCATAATTTTGGTGAATGCTGCCCGCCAGCGAATTTTCAATGGGAGCCAGCGCCGAATCACTTTTCCCTGAAACAACCGAATCGAACATCACATCAAACGATTCGCATGGAACCGTCTCAACCTCTTTGCCATAATAACTAAAAACCGCTTGCTCGCTATACGCGCCGGGTTCGCCTTGGAAGGATACTTTCATGTTGTCTCCATTGATTGGGCGGGGAGACCCCGCCCTACTGATAACTGGTTACTGACAGCTGGATTACTGCCCTTCCGCCCACTCAACAATTTTCCTGAACCCTGCTTCCACATCTTCATCGGAGGCGGCAATGCACAGACGGGCAAAGCCTTCGCCTTGTTCACCAAATGCAGAGCCAGGCACAAGCGCTACACCAACATCATCCAGAAGGCGTTCACAAATTTCCACCGAAGTCATTTTCAGCGGACGCATATCAAGGAAGAAGTAAAACGCGCCTTGAGAAGGTGTAACAATGACCTTGTCACTTTCGTATTCACGGGCAAGTTTCAGAACCAGTTCGCGGCGTTTGGCATATGCCGCCCGCATAGACAAAGTCACCTCTTGCATGGCGGGGTCGGTTAATGCAAAGGCAGCCGCTTTTTGAATGAAGGGAGCTACACAAGTGATCGAGTTTTGACTGGCTTTCAAGGCATTGCTAATCACTTTGGCAGGTGCAGCAAGGAAGCCCACCCGCCAGCCCGTCATAGCATAGGATTTTGAAAGACTGTGAACGATCAAGGTCCGCTCTTTGGCACCTTCAATGGCAGCCGCACTGGTTGGCTTTTCGCCATAGTACAAACTACCATAGACTTCATCGGCAACGATCCATAAGTTATGTTTGGCGGCAAAGTCTTGGAGTTGTTGCAAATATTCACGAGTAGGGTAAGCCCCGGTTGGGTTTGAGGGATAGTTAAGGACGATGATGCGGGTTTTGGGAGTGAGCGCTTTCAGCCAAGAGTCGAAATGAGGGATGAATCCATTTTCGGCGGGGGCAGGGATGCGAATGACATTTCCACGCAGCATGGTTGCCATGTTCGAATGAGTCGCCCAGGAAGGGTCTGGTATCAGCACATCATCGCCCGGATTCAAAATAGATTGCATCGCTGTGTAATAGGCATGGATGCCGCCATTGGTGACGAGAATTTCTGTGTTGGGGTCATACGTCACACCTTCATCGCGTTGAAGTTTGTGTGCAATCGCTTTGCGAAGTTCAAGCGTGCCGTTTGAAGGACCGTAATGAGTTTGCCCACCTTGCATGGCTTTAAGTGCCGCTTCGGCAATGGAAGGATGCGTTCCAAAATCTGGGTCGCCCACTTGCAAACTAATGATCGGTTTGCCGCTGGCTTTCAGCGCAAGGATGCGATCTGTCAACGAGACGGTGGCAGATTGGCGAATGAGTTCGAATTGGCTATTGAGAGTTTGCATGGAATGCCCTTCAAAATTTAATAGGC
>JBDKJK010000454.1:0-3257 GCA_039796675.1 Chloroflexota bacterium | reverse complement strand
AACGGAATTCCGAGCCGATGACCACTTCCACGGGCACGCGCGCAATTTTTTCGATCAGATACTTGCCAACCATACCCGCATAGGCTGCGGTACCGCAGGCTGTGATGTAAATGCGTTGAATACGCTTTGCCAGTTCGGGCGTCAGGTTCAGCTCTGGCAGGCGAATGCGCCCTTCTTTGAAGTCCACGCGCCCGGCAAGTGTATCGGTCAATGCACGTACCTGCTCATGGATTTCTTTCTGCATAAAGTGACGATACTCGCCCTTCTCAGCAGAGACGGCATCGAAGGCAATCGTGTGAATTTCAGGCTTTACTTCTTCGCCATCAATGGTTTCAATGCGGAAGCTATCTTTGGTGAGAATCACCATCTGGCGCGACTCAAGGAAGATCATGCGGCGAGTGTGTTCCAAAATGGCAGGAATATCCGAAGCGAGATAATTCTCGCCTTCACCCAGTCCCACCACAATACCACCAGCATTCCCAATGCGTGCCGCAATGATCTTATCCGGCTCATCAGTAGAGAGCAGCAACACTACATTCGCCCCTTCGATCTGCTTAAAGGTTCGGCGCGCGGCTTCTTCAAATGAAACTCCCGCTGCTTTGTTGTGCTCGGCAAGGTGCACAATCGTTTCTGTGTCGGTATCAGAGTTAAAGGTCACGCCTTCCGCGCCAAGTTCCTCTTTCAACTCCAAAAAGTTTTCCACAATGCCGTTATGCACCACCACCATTTTGCCAGTGTTCCCAACATGCGGGTGAGCATTGCGAGCCGATGGCGCACCATGAGTTGCCCAACGTGTATGCCCAATTCCCGGTGCGCCGGTCAATGGCGACTTGGCAAGCAGGTCCACCAGTTGTTGCAATTTGCCCGCATCGCGGCGGACATCAATTTGATTATCTTTGATCACGGCAACGCCCGCAGAGTCATATCCGCGATATTCCAGGCGTCTCAAGCCGTTAATGATGATCGGGGTCGCATCCTTCGGACCGACATAACCGACGATTCCACACATAGTAGGATTCCTCCAATTGAAATAGATTTTAGAGCCGATACCCGCACGCCTCAAACTTAACCGAAGCCTGCTGGCTCGACCCATGCATTTTTTGCCATCTGCTGCCTTTTGCCTGTGCAGTCACCCGCACATGTTGTAAACAGCAATTCTCTCTGGAGGGAAAGATGGACGGGTGGTGGCTCCACCCGAAGGGCTTCCGCTGATCTCTCGATTTTTGAATGCCACTGCTGGCATCCTTAGCTCCATTTTGCAATGGAGAACCCTCGTCCTCGTCAACTCTGCATTACACAGAGCCCATGCGCTGTCTTTCCCATTTTTATAATTGTTTGCCACCTCCTGATTAGATATCTTGGCTGCTCGTAGCAGCCTTCCGACCTTCAAAATTATACCGTAAAAGAAACAGCAGCCAGACGGCTGCTGTTTCTTCTTAATTTTGTTCTGTAAAAATCTTGACGACTAACAGTCCGTACAGATTGGTGTGAAGGTCGGTGTTGGTGACGGAGTACGAGTCTTCGTCTTTGTTGGTGTCGGCGAGATGACCGTTGGCGTACGAGTGGGCGTACGAGTGGGCGTATTGCTCGGCGTTGGCGAAAGGGTCTTTGTTGGCGTCAACGTCTTTGTTGGTGTGTTCGAAGCCGTTGGCGTGAATGATGGTGTCAGGGTAATAGTTGGTGTTCTAGTAATGGTCGGCGTTCTAGTAATAGTTGGTGTTCTAGTAATAGTTGGTGTTCTAGTAATGGTTGGTGTCAAAGTAACAGTCGATGTGTTAGTAGGGGTAGCTGTGTAGTTATTGATACTGCTAGTAATGGTACAAGTACCCCAGCCGGGGAAGTCAAAGGTGAGGCTGACGCTCCAAGCGCCACTCCAGGTGCTACTGTTGGTATCCGCGTCCCAGGTGGCTTGAGTTCCATTCCCATTGAGCGGCAAAGTGCCAGATGTAGCAGAGGTATTCTGTGGCGAGTCAGTAATGCCCGCCCCTGAAGTTCCAGATAATTCCCAATATCTGTTTCCATTGAATTGGACAAAATCAAAGTATTTTCCACCGGTAAGCGGAGATGGAATCCATGTAAGTGTGGAACTTATAAGATAGGCGGTCGCAAAGTTGTCGTTTGTCACACGTGCTTCGAAACTATCACCGTTAAAACGAGTACGATCGATGAAAATATCGCTGCAAGAGGGTGCTGGGGTGTTTGTAGGGGTTGGGGTATGGGAAGGCGTGAAAGTCAATGTAGGTGTGCGAGTCACAGTTGGCGTCCGTGTCACGGTCGGTGTGCGTGTAAGTGTCGGTGTGCGTGTTGGTGTGCGGGTAGGGGTATTCGTTGCTGTGTAGGTGGGTGTAGAGGTTGGAGTAGGAGAATAGTAAACAAAACCACCACCACCACCACCCGGGTTGGGAGGCGGAAAATTAACGATTTGAGCTGTTTCAAAGGTCTCATTGCGACCAATGCGATAGGATGCAAGGTGGATCATTTCAGGCTGGATGCCAAATATAGGCAGGACGATAAACGTAAAGTTGTAATCAGCTGCAACAATAACAAAGTCACCAGGGGCGCCTGCGCTTCCAGTAGCCCCACCCCCAGCCGTTGTGCATTCAGAGTATTTTGTCAGGCTGCCCATCTGTGGGCGTGTAAAATACAAACTGACAGGGTCGTTAACTGCTGCCGCAGGTTCGGGTCCTGCACAAACCGTTAGATCTAGGTAGGTATTTGCGGTTTGCGCCAAACTTTCATCATACCCGAAGCCCAAGATCAATCGTCGGGTCTCATCAGTGATTGATGGGAGGCGCACGGCTTGTACTTCATCTTCTTCATTGCTTGCAGAGCATGGTGTTCCGTCTTGGGTAATAATGCCCGAGTCTGTGCAATAGGCGGCATTATATGAACCAGCTGTGGCATAGCGAATGCCGAAGCGGGTCGAGTTTTCGATGATTAGCCAGGCGTAAAATAAACGCCCAAATTCCAGCAAGCCGACCAACACAAGCAGCAAGATGGGGATGATCAAAGCAAATTCCACCATGGCTTGCGCTTTTCTGGGGCGTGCATCCTTGCGCTTAATTGAATGGTTCATACGACAACTCCATAAGTCTTCAAAGAAAAATAATTTATTGTGAAATTTTTGTTGCAATATTCTGTGCAATGATCTCGAAAATATTTCTTAATTGTACATTGTTTGGCGCAAAAAAGTATTCGCCATGGTTAATGTCGGCATTTAATGCATCTCCGGCAGTCCGCGAGATGTAGGTTAGTAA
>JBDKJK010000453.1:0-2693 GCA_039796675.1 Chloroflexota bacterium | reverse complement strand
CAAGTGCGTGCCATGCCGATGTTGTTTGCAGGCGGCAGCCCAGCCATGGCGCTCAAGGCTCTGGTGGAGGATTTTGAAGAGGATGAGAGTCCGCTTCAGGCGGAGGTGGAGGCGCGGCTTGCGGCGAGAGTCTGCAAGCGGCTGGCGGTCAAAGGCGGGCAGGCGCTTACATCCGAAGAGCAGAAGAGTCTGCTTATGGATCTGGAGAACTGCCAATCGCCGCGGACTTGTCCGCATGGGCGCCCGACCATGATCCACTTGTCTGTTGATGTGCTGGAACGTCAATTCGGGCGCAAAGGTGCACGCTAACGACCTTGGAATTTTTGCAAGGTTGGGGTTACTAAAATTGTAAGGTTGAAAAGTTTTTCTATACAAATACACTAAAATAACAACATGCATAGCCTGACGGATCTCTCCAAACACGATCTCGAAACCCTTTTCGATCACATTCAAGCCGCCATTGCACTGGTAGACCGTGAGGGAAATCTGATCTCATGGAATTCGGCATTTGATGCCGGGAAACGTCAATATGCAGATGCAAAAAAACTACAAGACCTCTTTTTGCAAAAAGACTCAGAGACGATCCATTCGAAACTTGCAGAAGGACTCAAGAGCAATTGGGCAGGTGAGTTTGCGATCACCGAAACAGACGCCGCCGTGCTGTGCGATTTCTGGTTGATGCCCACAATCAATGATCAAATGCTGTTTATTGCCGAACGCATCGAATCGGAAGCGGATGCCGAGAACGTGGTGGATAAACTTCGCAAGCAGGTCAAACTCTTTCAGGTGGAAAGCGAACACTCGAAAAAACTGGCACGCAACAAACAGATCGAAATGGAAGCGGTACTTGCCCAAGCCGAAGAAGTGGCACATGTCGATCCGCTCACCTTCCTGCCGAATCGACGCACCATCATCAAAGATCTGCAAAGCGAGGTGATGCGCGCCGAACGATATCGCTCGCTCTTCTCCATCTCTGTAGTGGATATTGATAATTTCAAGTTGATCAACGATACATATGGTCACCCAGTAGGGGATGAGGTGTTACGTCACGTGGCACTGCAACTGCGTGACGGCATCCGTCACCCCGATGTGGTGGGACGTTACGGCGGCGAAGAGTTCATCATTTTGCTGCCCAATTCAGATAAAACCGCCGCCGCCGAGCAAGCCGCACGCCTGTGCCGCGAGGTACGCAGCAGAGTGATGCGTTCAAAAGATCAGGACCTGCAAGTGACCATTAGCATTGGTATCGCCCAATTCAAGATCGGCGAAGATTCATGGCACAGCCTGCTCAAACGGGCAGACAATGCCATGTTCGAAGCAAAAAATAATGGGCGCGACCGTTGGGTGGTCGCATAATAAAATCTCTTAAATAAAAAAGAGGCTTGCAATTTTTGCAAGCCTCTTTTTCTTATCTATAAATCCCAAGCGGATTGTAATTCCCAGAAAATCCAGGGAAGACCGACTCAATGTTCGTGTTGTTCATGCGTTTGGCAAGCAACTCGCCCAACACCTGCCGATAATCGGTAGTAACGGCAAGGTCAGCATGATCATAAAGCTGGTCATTGTTCAAACCGGGCCAATTGCCAAAGACCTGCCCGCCATTGACGCTGCCCCCCAACGTGAACATGACACTGCCATGACCATGATCGGTGCCATAGGATTCATTTTGCACCAAACGCCGACCAAATTCACTGACCACTACTACAGATAACTTTTCGGTGTAGCCCGAATCAAGATCAAGATAAAAATTCGCAAGACCCGAAGCCAGGTTGTTGAGCAAATCTGCCATATAACCGCCATCACGATCATTTTGGTATTCGTGCGTATCCCAGCCGCCAAAGTCTACCGCAGCGACCCGCAGACCTGCATCCAGCTTGATCATCTGTGCAACGGTTTTCAATTGCCGACCAAAATCATCATCGTTGTAATAAGCGCCATTGGCAGGCTGATAGCCGCCACCCGTCAATGGGCTGACGATATCGAGCGCATCCAACGTCCGCAGACCGGCACGGTGTAGCAGGCTTTCTCCAGAATACATGGTGCGTAAGGCATTGGTGTGCGAGGCACGCAAGCCGTTATCCCACAATGAAAAATCTTCTGGCGCGCTCAAACTAACGGTCGGGACAAAGTTCAACAATGAAGTTGGCTGCCCCGCTGTGGACAAGACCGGCAGGATGGATGAAATGCCGCTGGCTTGCAAATGACGCGTGATCCAACCGGATGCCGTATTCTTGATGCCCGGTGTACCCAGCTCAATGTATTCCTGTGCATCGAAATGACTGCGCGTGTCCACGTCCAAACCAACGGCGTGGATGACACTCGCCTTGCCTGCTTGATACAAGTCATATAAAGGTGACATGGCAGGGTGCAAACCAAATTGATCGTTCAGCCGCAGCAAGTTGGGAATTTGAATATCAGGACGAGCCTTTTCATAAAAACCACGATCATCGCCTTCCATCGGCGGGACGACATTGAGCGCGTCCCAACCACCGCGTAAAAAGACGACCACAAGCGTGTCAGACGGATTATCCTGTTTGGCAAAGGCGAGGTTGGTTAATTTTGCACCAGCCATGGCGGCAATAGCAGCAGAACATCCTTGTAAAAATTGTCGGCGAGGAATAAGGTTTGTCATGTTATCTCCACTGAAATTCGGGGCTCATCAAGATCACTTCCACCATGGCGGGCAGCACATA
>JBDKJK010000452.1:0-5776 GCA_039796675.1 Chloroflexota bacterium | reverse complement strand
ATGAGTGATGTAGTAATTTCCATCGAAAATCTTTCGAAGACGTACCAGCTGGGTACGATCGGGACCGGCACTTTTTATGGTGATGTCAAACGTTGGTGGGCGCGAACGCGTGGTTTGCCAGATCCATATCAAAAAGTTGGAGAGAAGGATCACAACAATCGAGTTGGTGAGACATTATGGGCGCTTAACGATATCAACTTTAATGTGAAGCGCGGTGAGGCGATCGGGGTTATTGGTCGTAATGGTGCCGGGAAAAGTACATTATTAAAGATCCTTTCACGGGTGACTGCCCCTACTTCCGGCGTGATCAAAGCCAAGGGACGCATTGCCAGCCTTCTCGAAGTTGGAACCGGTTTTCATTCCGAATTGACCGGGCGCGAAAATATTTTCTTGAATGGCGCCATTATGGGGATGAATCGCAGTGAAGTTCGCCGCAAATTTGATGAGATCGTGGATTTTTCAGGTGTGGAAAAATTCATTGATACGCCGGTCAAACGTTATTCAAGCGGGATGTATGTCCGACTCGCTTTTGCTGTGGCTGCACATCTTGAACCAGAGATTTTGGTGGTCGATGAAGTCCTTGCTGTAGGCGATGCAGATTTTCAAAAGAAATGCCTTGGCAAGATGGGTGAAGTTGCCAGCGGCGGGCGAACGGTGCTTTTTGTGAGTCATAATATGCAGGCGATCGTGGCACTTTGCAACCGTGTCCTTTGGTTGAATCAGGGCACTGTGATGATGACAGGCGACACGGCTGATGTCTCGGAAAAATACGTTAGCTTTGGTTCTGAAGATCTGGCGGAAGTGCGTTGGGAATATGAGCAAGCTCCTGGTACAGAAGCTATAAAGCTTAAATCCTTGCGAGTTACTGATGAACAAGGTGCAACTGGAAATAACTTCAACTTATCTGACTCTGTAAAAATTGAAATGAATTTCTGGGTTAGTAAACCTGGAATGCGATTGAACCCAAGTTTTCAGATCTTTAATCAACTGGGTGTGATTGTTTTCGCCACAACGAACTTCCATGACCCTGAGTGGAATGAACGAGTATATGAACCTGGCTTATATCGAGCGGTCTGTATCATCCCTGGCCATATGTTGAACGAAGGAAAACACACGGTTTCTGCATTGGTTATTCGTAATAAAAATGATGCGCACATTCGTGAAGAAGCAATTTCATTTACAGTGCATGATGATGGCGTAAGCCGTTCAGGATATACAGGCGGTTGGGTCGGTGTAGTGCGCCCGCTTTTGCCCTGGACCGTTGACCGAATTGACTCGTCACCTGAATAAAGAGTTTTGGAGCTTTGATGATAGTTTTTTTTCTTAAACGATTGATCTTGCTTGCGCGGGTCTTTAAGTTCTTAATGCCAACAGCAATTCGCTTGTCTAAAGAGTATTTGGAAGTTCAATACCGTGAGGTGCTCGCATTGGATGAAACGTCTCCCCGCCGCGCGTTTGAGTTCAACCGCCTGGCTGCACTTCGACAGAAGATCAACCCTCCTACGGAACAGCATCTTGTGAATATACAAGTGGATGGGCTTCCAATGCGAGCCAACTTGTGTCAACAATATTGCGGTGATATCTATTATGGAATTGGTTTTGAACAAACTGAGTTATCGTTGGTGAAGAAGTTTGCCCAAAACAATGATACTTTCTTCGATGTAGGTGCAAATATTGGTGTGTATACTTTGCTTGCATCACAGTTAGTTGGCAAAGGCGGGCAGGTCCATTCCTTTGAACCGTTGTCAGATGCGAACGAACTTTTAAGTTCCAATGTTAAGCTAAACCAATGTGAAAATGTAACGATCAACCCTGTGGCGATCGGTGAAGAAAATGGTGAAGTAGAAATTTATATCAATGCACAAAATGCCCTCTCCAGCCTTGGGAACACAAATCGTGGCAAGATCATCAAGTCTCAAACCGTACAGATTTTGACATTAGACACATATGCAAAAGGTGCAGGTGTTTCTAAAATCGACTTCTTGAAGATCGATGTAGAAGGTTTTGAAGGACATGTGCTGCGCGGCGCAGAGAAACTTATCGATGCTTCTCCCGATCTTATTGTGATGAGCGAATTGGCAAAAAAGAACTTCACCCCCCTGGGGTTTTCCGTCAAGGATGTGCTGGGTTGGATGCGTAAACATGGGTTTGATATCTGGATGATAGGAAACCAAACTTTGAAGTTGTATCCGGTTTCTGAAGAAATGGTTGAATATCCTTTCCAGAATTTTTTGTTCATCCGCCCGCAGAATCCAAAAAATTACCTTGTGAAAGAATATTCCGCTGTTTTGCAGCCAGCTGGTTGATGAAGGATTTTTTATGATTTCGCTACCCGAAAAAATTACCAGTTCATTTGTTTATGTAGATTGTGGAGCCCGAGGTGAAGATAATCATCCATTCCTTCACGCTTTCCCCGGTGCTCAATATATTGGCTTTGAAGCAGATGCAGAAGAGTCCGCTCGTGTGCAGGCAAAACTGAAAAGTGGGAGAAAGATTTTTCCTGTAGCGGTTGGCAGAACAAATGAAACGTTGCCATTTTATGTCACGAAGAATCCGGCGTGTTCCTCTTTTCTCGAACCAAACCAGCAGTTTTTTGGACAATTCCTTGATGCGGCTGGAGACACTGAAGTCCAGTCCATCATCAAACTTCCCGTTGTTACTCTGGATGAATACTTGCCAAAACAAGGTGTCCACTCAATTGATTTCATCGAACTTGATACTCAGGGTAGTGAGTTGGACATCCTCAAAGGTGCAGAAAAATTCTTAAGAGTCTCTGTTCTCGGTTTGAGAATCGAAGTCGAATTTTCTCCCATCTATAAAGGTCAGCCCTTATTTTCGGACGTTGATGCATTTGTGCGTTCCTGCGGATTTGTGCTGTTCGACCTTTCACGCCATCGGTACCGACGAGGCTCTGCACCGCGTTCACTTACTACAAGTGGACAACTTGTCTATGGACACGCCTACTACCTGAAGGATTACCGCCTCTTTTCTGGGCCTGATACCTGGTTGCACATCCTAAAATTAATCATGGTCGCAGATTACTTCGGCGTATTGGATTACGCCTACGAAATGACCAAGTATCTTGTCTCTGTGCCTCAACACCCCGAAACAAAAACTGTTTCGGCTATTCTTGCAGAATACGAACGTGCAAGCGAGAAAAAGACTCGTATATATCCTATTCTCCATTTTGCGAACAAATTGGGGCTTCGTAAAATCCTAGAAGGATTGGTACAAATAAGCGCAAAGTTTTCCAGTGCATATCAAATGGAAACCTCGAACGGATTGCGCTCCTGGGTTGATTAACGGAGGAGGAATGTCGAAGCTCAACACACGTAGCGATTACCTTGTAATTCTGGTCGGCACCTACAACCGGCTTGAATTGCTTAAGAAGGTCATCAATTCCATCCATTCCCAAACGAGTTGCTCCCATGAGATCATTGTCATTGATGGCGGCTCAACAGATGGGACCATTGAGCACCTTCAGTCGCGAGATGATGTTACGCCAGTCTTTCAAGGAAAGTTATTAGGCGCATCACGGGCTTATAACGAAGTTTGGCGGCAGGTAGACTGTAAATATACCTGCTGGCTTAGTGATGATACAGAACTGGACAATCGCGGTTTAGATCTTGCTGTTCAGTTGTTGGAAAAAGATACTGAAATTGGCATGGTAGGGTTGAAGACAAAAGATGTTGTTGGCCCGTGGATAGACTTGCCCTACACAGGAGCATTATCTGAATATGGCATTCTGAATTGCAATCATGGTGTTCTTTCCATGGATTTGTTGCATTCGGTGGGCTATTTCAACCAGGATTACAAAACCTATTTGATTGACCCTGATCTGACGGCTTCTATTCTTTGTACTGGAAAAAAAGTGGTGATGACGAAGGATGTCTGCATCCGCCATCACCGCGAATGGGCAGATGAGAACTGGGAAAATAAGGTTCATGCAACAATGAATGGAATTGATCATTATAAGATTTATCTTGATAAATTTATCTTTATACAGAAACGTACTTTACCTGAACGGATTAAGAAATGGATGGGACGATTCATGACCCTTCCGTTTCTTGATGGTATCTTAATGAAATTGATGCAATTAAACTCCCGCGACTGGCTCAACGTGACCAGAGGGCGTTTTATCAGCCTGCTGGATTCTGTTCAAAATAGATATAACCGATATCACAATGTCCAGCGTGTCCCGAAAAATGTATTAAATCGTGAACATAATCCCTATAAGCACTTATTACAGGAGAATATATGACCAGAAAAATGAATGTCAATGGTTTTGAAATTTCAGACGAGAGTGATTGCTTTGTGATCGCTGAGATCGGCAACAACCATCAAGGCGATCTGCAAAAAGCTCTTGAAATGTTTAAAGCTGCCAAAGAATGCGGCGTGGATGCCGTCAAACTGCAAAAGCGTGATAACAAATCCCTGTTGACTCGAGCAGCCTATGACAAGCCATACGATAACGAAAATAGTTTCGGCGCAACCTATGGTCAGCACCGCGAAGCGCTGGAGTTCGGCAAAAAAGAGTACCTTGAGTTGAAGAAATATGCCGACGAAATCAGTTTGACCATGTTCGCTACAGCCTTCGACCTGAAAAGCGCAGACTTTCTCGCCGACCTGGATATGCCGCTCTATAAGATCGCCTCAGGCGACTTGAAAAATACACCGCTTCTCAAACATGTTGCCAAAATTGGCAAGCCTATGATCATTAGCACCGGCGGCGGGACGATGGAAGATGTTCAACGTGCCTATGATGCCATCATGCCAATCAACAAACAGTTGGCGATCTTGCAGTGTACGGCTTCCTACCCTGCTGAACCGCAAGATTTAAATTTGCGCGTAATCTCTACCTACCGCGAGAAATTCCCCGATGTGGTGATTGGCTTGTCTGACCATGAAAATGGAATCGCCATGGCGCTGGCAGCCTATGTACTCGGTTCACGCATGGTAGAGCAACACTTTACTCTCAATCACACATGGAAGGGCACCGACCATGCCTTCTCACTGGAACCGATCGGCATGAAGAAACTTGTCCGCGATCTAAGACGGGTGAAGATTGCCATGGGTGACGGCGAGAAGCGTATCTATCCTAGTGAGGTAAACCCCATTCAAAAAATGGGCAAGAAACTCGTTGCAGTGCGTGATCTCAAAGCAGGTCACGTTTTGACCCGTGAAGACATCGCCATCAAATCGCCCAGCGACGGCATCCCGCCGTATGAGTTGGATCATGTCATCGGCAAGACGCTCGCTAAGGACTTGCTTGAAGACGAAAATTTCGCATTCGAGAATTTGAAGTAATAACTTTAGGCATGTTACCCTGAGCAGTAGTGAAGGGTCTCTAAGAGTGTCGTAGAGATTCTTCGCTACGCTCAGAATGACAAAATTCAAAGGTACACCATGCTCCCCAACCAAATTTCTAATTGGATCGGCTCACAGGAACAGCCTACTCAAGCCAATGAGTGGTTCGATAAACTTAACCCTGCAAATGGACAAGTCCTTTGCAAAGTGGCGCGTTCGCGTGAAGCTGATATAAAACAAGCCATTGAACTGGCAAAGAAAGCCCAGCCTGCCTGGGCAGATACGCCTGCTGTTCAGCGCGGTATGATCCTGCACAAGATCGTGGTGGGGATGCAGAACCGTCAGAGTGAGATCGCTGCCATTGTTGCCGCCGAAACTGGAAAGTCGATGAAAGAAGCGTTGGGCGAAACGGGCGGAGCGATCCAATGCGGATTGTTCTACGCCAGCGAAGGTCAGCGTTTGTATGGTC
>JBDKJK010000451.1:0-3120 GCA_039796675.1 Chloroflexota bacterium | reverse complement strand
GTCATTGAATTGCTCAAGCATTTTCTTATCGAAATCATTGGTGGTGCTATCGATGGGGAACATGCCAGAGGCTTCGCCCACACCCATTGACTTTTGACCCGTCAACTTCCAGTGGACGTATCCCGCCAGTGTGGTCAGGTGCGCGATGTCTTTGACATGCGCCTCTTTATTCAGGATGGCTTGATACAGGTGTGCAATGCTCCAGCGCTGCGGAATATTGAACTGGAAGACATCCGTGAGTTTTTCTGCCGCCTGCCCCGTGATGGTGTTGCGCCAGGTGCGGAAGGGGACAAGGTGCTTGCCGTCTTTATCGAACGCCATGTAGCCATGCATCATCGCACTGAAACCAATCGAGCCGACGGTGGTGAGCGTCACGCCGTATTTTTCAGCAACATCTTTGCTGAGATCGCGGTAGCAATCTTGCAAACCATTCCAGACCGCTTCCAGGCTGTATGTCCACACGCCGTTTTCGTATTGGTTCTCCCACTCGTGACTGCCCGAAGCAATGGGAGAATGGTCTTCGGTGATCAACACTGCTTTGATACGGGTCGAGCCGAGTTCAATGCCGAGCGCGGTCTTTCCGCTTTCGATTGCTTTTTTGATTTCGTTTTTATCCATATTGATCTCCTGAAGTTCGGACGATAGACCATAGACCATGGTCGATCGTCTGTCATCCGTGGTCTAACCGGGGTACCAAACCTTGCGCGGATCATCTTCTGTGCGCACATAGTCAAATGCGGTGTCGATTATTTTCTTCAAATCGTATTCGGGGCGCCAGTTGAGTAAAAATTTTGCTTTGGTGTTATCGAGCCATGTGGAATGGAATTCGGTCTTGATCTCCACGGTGGGTAAGCCGCGAGTCTCGTGCAGATATTTGCCCATCTCGCCGTAGTCCACGGGTTCGTCCATGCAGATGTTGAAGAGTTGCTGGCGGGCTTTGGGATTATCCACTGCGAGCAGGAGGGCGCTGACCAAATCGTCAACGTGGACAAAGTTCCGTTTAACGGGAACAGCCTCCAGATTAAGCATGACCGGGATTGTTTGCGTCCGCACGTATTCATCGGCAGTTTTCTCATCCACAAAATCACGCCAGCGCGGACCGCCAAAGACATCATCCCCGAACGAGAGCTGATATTTGAAATCATCCTTTTCCATGATCCACGGGGCGCGCAGACAGCAGCCGTTGAGATCGTATTGGATGTAATACTGCTCGAGCATGACTTCTTCGAGAACTTTGGAGAGCGCGTAACAGCCAGGGTAGGCAGAATGTTTTTGCGTTTCAGCGACGGGGATGGGATGCGGATAAACGAAATGCCCCATGCCCGCATCGCCGCCGACCATGATGAATTGCTTGAAGGTGGTGCTGGCGCGGCAAGCCTCGAGCAGCCAGAAGAGACCTTTGACCGCCACATCCATGATTTGCTCGGGAGTCTCTTTGACGGTTGCGAGATGCAGAACATGTGTCACGCCGTCCATCGCTTTTTCGACAAGGTCGCGATGTTCGATGGAGCCGTGAATATTTTGAATGCGTGGGTGAGGGGGAAGCTCGCGGTTATGGCACAAGGCGCGAACCGTGAACGAGTTGAATTTGGAATCTGCCAACAGGCGATTGATAAAGGTCTGCCCCACCTTGCCTGTTGCGCCAGTAACGAGGATGATGTTAGACATTGCGCATCCTTTTTTCACCACGGAGCGCACGGAGTTCACAGAGAATCAAATGCTTTTTTCTCCGTGCTCTCTGTGTTCTCTGTGGTGAGAATTTTGAGATTAACACTTTGTCCACTGCCCATTCGCTTCACTGGATGCGATGACGCTATCCACAAAGCGCACGCCCATCAAACCATCGAATGAATTCGGGAAGTAGAGCGCCAGCGGGTCGGCTGGTTTACCAGCACGACGCGCTGCAATCGCTTCAGCGGCATCGGAGTAGATATTGGCAAAGCCATCAGGGAAACCTTCGGGATGTCCCGCCACCAAACGTGTGCAACGCGCAGAGAGCGGCAATGTGCCCGGTCCGTTCGGTGTGCGATTTTGCGAAGGCGCGCCCAACGGCTTGAACGTGAGCGCCTGCGGAATTTCCTGCATCCATTCGAGCGAGCCTTTGGTTCCGCTCACGCGAATGCGCAAACAATTCTCGACTCCTGCCGCGGCTTGCGTCACCCAAAAACTGCCGCGGGCGCCGTTACTGAATCGGAGCATTGCCCCGCCAAAGTCATGGACGAGGCGGTTGGGCACAATAGTTCCGATCTCCGCGGAAACTTCATCCACTTCCAAGTCCGTGATGAATCTGGTTAAGTTATGCGCGTGCGATCCAATATCGCCCATCACCAAAGACGGTCCGCCGCGCGCCGGGTCGAACTTCCAATACCCCGCCGGGAAAACTTTATTTTCATCCGCCTTGCCGCCCTGCACATATTCCACTTGCACGAGTCTTATCGTGCCGAGTTCGCCCGCCTCCACCATCGCCTTTGCCTGCCGCACCATCGGGTAGCCCGTGTAATTGTGCGTGAGGCAAAACACCAAACCGGTCTCCTGCACTTTTTTGTGCAGGGTTTCGGCTTCCGCGAGCGTGTTGGTCATGGGCTTGTCGCAGATCACATCGATGCCGCGTTCGAGCGCCCACATCGAATAATCAAAATGACTGTCGTTGGGCGTCATGATGGCAACCGCGTCGATGCCGTCTTTTCTGGATGATTCTTTCTCGAACAATTCTTTGACGCTGGAATAAATACGGTCCGACTCGAAACCAAGTTCGCTCGCATCTTTCTTCGATTTGGCTTGGTCCGACGAAAAGATGCCTGTTACTATCTGATAGCGATCATCGCGCCGCGCCGATTGCCGGTGCATCGCGCCGATGAACGACCCCGTCCCACCGCCGATGACGGCGAGTCTTAACCGACGACCTAAAAAGTCAATCACAGGATTCAACGACATCTTATTTCTCCTTAGCAATAAATGAGCGGATCGATTCGACAACGAACTTGTGGTCTTCTTCCTGCGGCAAGCCAGAGACGGTGATCGTCCCGACCATGCCTGTGTCTTTTACGATAATGGGGAAGCAGCCGCCATGCGCGGCGAACTCGCTTTCAGAGATGAGATATGACTGCTCGATAGTCTTGC
>JBDKJK010000450.1:0-14263 GCA_039796675.1 Chloroflexota bacterium | reverse complement strand
CATTGATGGCCCATTGTGGGTCGCCGGTCATAAAACTGCCAGGTAGAATGTTAATCCCTTGAAGGATCCAAATGATCCCGGCTACGACCAAGAGAACGGCAATTATCTTAAGGATTGTGTTTAACATGTATGTACCTCGATGGATTATTCTTAAAACTCCCTGTCATTAAGACAGGGAGTTGACAATACGATTTTGTGTTTGAAATGGATGTGTTAAGGATTGGGTGTGCCTTCAACAGCGACGCCAACCCAAGTGAAGACGCGCCGTTCGCTGGTCGCGCCGGATGCGACCCAGATCGGCTGCCCTTGTTCATCTACGCCGGATTGTAGTACGGGGACAACCCACCAGCGCATGACATGCGCCACGTTATCGCGCGGGCGGAAGGAGGAAGGCACAATATATTTGGTGTCGGTGACGTAATCCGTAATGCGGCGGGTCTGATTGGCGGTCACATCTTCGACGATGACTTGGTAGGCTTCACCGTCACGCAGAACGCCAACAGATGCCCATTGCAAGGTGACAACGTCATTTGCCAGGGTGAAGGCAGCGCCGTCTGCAGGCAGGAGCAGGTTCGGGGCGGGGTAGGGAGGCGGAAGCGTTGCTGTGGGGGTGGGTTTGTTCGGATCCGGTGCGCGTTCGCAGAGCGGTATCAGGATCGTTTGCCCGAGGAAGACGTTATCGGTGGTGAGACCGTTGAACTCTTTGATGGCGTCCATTGAGACGGCATAGTTGGCGGCAATGCTGGAGAGTGTGTCGTTTTCTTGAACAGTGATCGGCACGGTCTCACAGGCGATGCGGGTTGCATCTGCCGAAAGTGGTGTGTTGGTGGGCGGCGGCGGGATGGTGGGCGTGGGATAGGGAATCTTCAACACCTGCCCAACCGAGATCGGACAACTGGAAGGCAGATTATTGGTGATGATGATGCTTTGTACTGAGACGTTGAAGTTGAACGCGATCTGTGAACAAGACCCATCGTTAACTGAAACAGTGTAATCGAAGGGAGGCTGTTGTGTTGGTGTTGCGGTTTCTGTGGCAGGCAGGGTAACTGTTGCCGTGAGAGATGCGGTTGGGGTCTCTGAAGGAGTGGCAGTTTCAGAGGTTGCACTTTCTGCACCTCGTGGAACGAGGAAGAACGTGAGCCCGGCGGCAACCAGAATGATCGCCAATAACGATCCGATCGCTGCGGGCAGACTAAGCGTTACCTGCGGCAGGCTGGCGGCTTTGACAGAGCGCTCCGCTTGTTTTACAGCCTTAGGCTGGGGTTGTGCGCCAAACTCTGTGCCACACACCAAACAACGAACGGCGTTCTCGCTTAGGCGCGTTCCACAGGTTGGGCATATCTTGGTTTTACTGGAATTTGATTCTTGGGTCATCGGGCAGGGATTATACCATTGAACAAATATGAGATTTTTTGCGTTGTTGCACGGTATGGACGCTTAATCAACGTTTGGTTTTGGCTTGGATGTGACCAATACTTTGTCTACGCGGCGTCCGTCCATGTCCATCACTTCGAATCGTAGGTTACTCCATTCAAAATGATCGGCAGTTTGGGGTAGTCGCCCAAGCGAGGTCATAACAAAACCGCTTAATGTTTCATATTCATCTTCGTGCGGGAGTTCGTTCAGGTCAAATATTTCCTTGAATTCGTCCACTTCCAACATGCCGTCGAGAAGCCATGAGCCATCCTGGCGTTGCGTGGCTTGTGGTTCATCACCTTCCATAACGCCGACGATCTCTTCAAGAATATCGTTGATGGTGAGCAAACCTTGCACGCCGCCAAACTCATCTACCACCAGGAGCATTTCTGTGTTGTTCTTTTTCAAGACCTCCAGTGCGCGCGAGGCGAGCATGGTCTCTGGAATAAAGTAGGCGGGCTTTGCTAATTCTTTGAGGTTGATGTCTTTTTTAGAGAGGGTAGTGACGAGCAGGTCACGTGATTTGACGATGCCAAGGATGGTTTCGAGCGAATCCTGCCGGATAGGGAAGCGGGAATACGGGCTGCTGCCGATCTTTTCAAGGATGTCTTCCATGCTATCGTTCACGTCCAGCCAGACGATCTCTGTGCGAGGGGTCATGACAGAATAGACGCGGGTGTCGCCCAGGCTGAAGATGCCCTCCACCATATCTTGTTCGGCTTCTTCAAAAATACCCGCCTGCGTACCCTGATCAATCAAGACCTGTAACTCTTCTTCTGTGATCATCGGCTCGTTGGTCGGTTTGACGCCAAATAGAGTGAGCATAAATTCTGTTGCCCAACTCATCAGCTTGACCAGCGGAGAGAACAACGTGGAAATAAAGATCATCGGTCCCACTACGATCTTGGCGATTCTTTCCGGGCTGTTAATACCCAATCGCTTGGGCACAAGCTCGCCCAGCCAAATGGTGAGAACTGTGATCGCAATGACCACAATGCCAATGCCAAGGGTATCGCTGTACACACCGATATATGGCAAGGTATGAAAGGATGCCGCCAGTGCCTCGGCAATGGTTGCACCACCCACGGCGCCTGCTAACACGCCGATCAGTGTGATGCCGATCTGAATGGTGGAAAGGAATACATTCGGGTTTTTCAACAACTCCAGGGTTGATGCGGCGGTTTTATCGCCTTCATTTGCCAGTTGTTGAAGTTTTGCCTTGCGTGAGGCAAGCAGGGCAGCTTCAGACATTGCCAAAACGCCGTTGATAATGATCAACAAAAAGATGACTAAAATTTCACTGCTAATGCTCATTGATTCCTATTTGAGATATGAAATGATTAAATGAATTTATGCCGCGTGCAAGCGCACTCGCGGCTTTGCAATTTCCACCAGGTTGATTGATGAACGGGGGTAGGTTCGGGCTCTATCGGAATGTCGGACATGATGTTTCGTGCGTAAATTTCACCCTTATTGTACCTGAAAGTCACTTCTTTTTCGCGAGCTTCTCTTCCATACTCTTCATACGCTTGTTAAGCCTGGCATATCCGCGAGTAATGATAAGGGGAATTACGATTGCCAACGCAATCAACACACAGGTGATGCCAAGCTCAAGGACGCCAATACGGAACACGATTTAACGTACCTCGATCCCACTTCCTGAACGCACTTTGCCGACCAACCAATAAGGCTGTTGCAATTCCTTGGCGCGGATTTCAAAAGCTGACAACTTTTCAGGTGCAATGCCAAATAATAATCCGCCGCTGGTTTGTGGGTCGAATAAAAGCATTTTCGAAGGATCGTCTAACCCTTCGAACGTTACAACGTTTTCAAAATGCCCTTTATTGTCGAATGCGCCGCCGGGGAAGATGCCTTTTTGGGCGTAGTTCAGCGCACCGCTTAGGAATGGAAGTTTTGAAAACTCAAAATGCAGTGATACTCCCGATGCCTGTGCCATTTCTACGGCATGACCAAGAAACCCGAAGCCAGTAATATCCGTCCCGCCGCGCACGCCAAATTCCACTGCCAATTTACCCGCAGATTTATTCAAGCGAGACATCCATGCAATAGCTTCCTCGATATGCTTCTCTTCCGCTTTTTCTTGTTTGACCGCGGTCGTCGTCACACCCGCGCCGAGAGGTTTGGTCAACACCAACGCATCACCGGCTCTCAACCCGCTCTTACTAATGATTTTTTGCGGATGCACAAACCCGATCGCCACCAAGCCGTATTTTGGCTCTTTGTCTTTGACCGTATGCCCACCTGCAATTACCACGCCCGCTTCTCGTGCCTTTTCGGCTCCACCACGCAGAATTTCACTCGAGATCTCTGTGGGCAGGTTGTCTGGCAATGCGGCAATATTCAACGCTAAAAACGGACGCCCGCCCATGGCGTAGACATCAGACAAACTGTTCGCCGCAGCAATCGCACCGTATTCATAAGGAGTGTCCACTACGGGGGTGAAGAAATCCGTGGTCACCACAATGGCTTGCTCATCACTTAAACGCCAAATCGCCGCATCATCCGGCGACTCGAGACCAATCATCAAGTCGGGATAGGCAGCAGGGTCAAAAATATCTTTGACAGGACGCAGAACCTGCGTCAGCGCATCGGCGCTTAGTTTAGACGCTCAACCCGCACAAGCAGAAAGAGTCGTCAGGCGCACTTCACGTCCGGTTTGAGGGATGGGCATGAGTTTAACAAAGACCTGACAGGTTTTTGAAAACCTGTCAGGTCGTCTCCTTAAAAATTATTGTCCAGCTGCCGGTGAATTTGGCAGCGGCAAAATGAACTGTTGGTCGCTGGGGACAAAGATCGTTTGAACACCCGGAGCCAAATTCAAAATATATTGATATTGGATTAACTCAGGTGTCAACGATTCAGCCAACAAACGGTTCGCTTCTGATTCAGCCTGTGCTTGAATCAACCGAGCCTCAGCCGCACCTTGAGCCGCAATCACCGCTGCATCTGCCTGACCCTGCGCCACCTGACGAGCCTGCTCGGCTTCTTGCTTTCTCTGTTCCACAACAAAAGCTGCCTGTTGAGCCTGCTGTTCCGCGATCTGTTTTTGCTCTACAGCGGCGGCGTATTCATCACTAAAACGGATGTTGCGCAGAACAAAGTCACGCAAAATAAGATTGTTCTCGCTAAAAATACTTACCAATTGATCGGTAATCAACTGTTCCATTTCAACGCGTTTGGTGCTGACGATCTCTTCAACACCATATTGTGAGGCTACTTCACGGATGACACCGCGAGCCTGTGTGCGAACCAACTGATCTTCATAATTGAAACGCCAGGAAGAATACAATTGCACCACTTTTAGCGGGTCTACAGCATAAAGTACCGAAGCGTCAATATAGACCTGTTGTCCATCCTTTGTGCGCACTTGAATGGAGTCATCGCCAGAAACTGCACCTTCATCAGGCGTTGAAGACATGGTGTAGTTTTGATTCGTTTTTGGATAACGTTCAACACGTTCAGCGAACGGCACGATCCAATGCAAGCCAGAATCCAATGGGTCGGGGCGAATACCACCTTCACCGAGCACCGTCACCACCACAGCCAGTTCATCCGGCTCAACGAACACAATTCCCGCGCCAATGCTGGTAAGTAAAATCGCTGCGACCACCAGTACAATCGCAGCAGTGCTTAAACCACCAATCGGTTGTTTGCGGCTGGCGCGCACCGAAATCGCCACCAAAATACCGATAAAGCCTATCCAGGCAAAAGAAGCAATCCCTTGCAGTAAACTTGAAATATTCATGGTTTCTCCATTTCTCTTTCGAAAATTATAACCGTCTTGCCGTTCGCCTCGAAGCATGTTAAGATTTTTCAAATGAAAACCGCCCGAGGCATGCTCGAAGAAATCTATTTGGATGGCTCCGCCCGCATCGCTTGCCCGCCCGAGCTGACTCCTGCTCCCGGGCAATATCTGCTCGCCCACGCAAACGGCTCAACCGACCCCTTACCTGTTCCTATTTTCTCCAGCCTACCCCTGCCTCCCAGCGGATTCCGCTCCGCGCCGGCTCTGCCTTCTGTATGGCAACCCGGTCAATTACTCCATCTACGCGGACCCATCGGGCATGGTTTCACTGTTCCAACGCAGGCACGAAAGGTAGCACTGATCGCCTTCGATGCCTCTCCTACGCGTCTGCTAGGGTTGCTTTCTTATGCATTGAAACAAAAAGCCGAAGTTGTCTTAATCAGTGATTCGGCGATCGGAGACCTGCCTGAGATCGTCGAAGTTCAACCGTTGAAAGCCATATTGGATGTCCTTCAATGGGCAGACTACGCCGCAATGGACGTAGATAGGGAGAATCTGAGTCAGTTAAGAGAAAGGCTGGCAGGGAAGGAACAGCTCACGGCGAAGATCGAAGCGCAGGTACTTATCCGCGCGCCCATGCCATGCGGTGCAATCGCTGAATGCGGAGTTTGCGCACTGCCCCTTCATCATGATTGGAAGATGATCTGCAAAGAGGGTCCGGTTTTTGAATTGAGAAACCTGTTATAAAAAAACCTCCCAAGCGGGAGGTTTTTTGTTTAGTACCAAATGCGGAAGGATGTTGTGGTGTTGCCCGAAAGATCGTTATAGGTACATGTTATATCGGTGTAGATCAGGCTTCCGTAGGGTTGATTTTGGAAGGCAAGCGATAAGATGCCCACACCATTATTGTCACTGGTAATGATGGTGGAGTCTTTTGCGCCGTTGGGCCAGTGGACGACTGCCGTACACGAAGCATTTGAGATCGGCTGCATGTTTTGATCTTGTACCACAACAAAGAATAACTGCTCATCATTTGCCAGGGTAACGGCTTTCCACACGAAAGCACGTACGCGCATATCGCTGACCACACGTGGAGCATTGTTCAATGGGCTGACCGGCGCGAGCAAAGCTGGGTCTTCGCCGAGTTTGTCGAAGTAAGCCCGCCCAAGGTCTGAGATCACCACGCGGTACCCTTCGGCTCTCCAGGGCTG
The DNA here is from genome assembly GCA_039796675.1 of Chloroflexota bacterium. Taxonomy (GTDB): domain Bacteria; phylum Chloroflexota; class Anaerolineae; order Anaerolineales; family Villigracilaceae; genus Villigracilis. The sequence goes on along the minus strand of JBDKJK010000450.1, from coordinate 7,870 downwards.
CCATTCGAGGCGCGCATGTTCAAAGTATTGAACGATCTTATTTTCGTGATATTCAAAACCAGAGATCGGAAAACCGAACTGTGCCGTCCCGCCGTTCGCATCAAAAAATTCAAGGAAGGCAAAGCAAACGTCAAATCCTGTTTCAGCATAGGTGCGGCATGCAAATGAATTGCCGACATTCAAAATGCCGGTGGTGGTGTACATGTCGCGCCCAAGATGTGTCAGTTCTGTGCGCTGTCCTTCGGGCAGGTTGGCGTTATATTCAAAACGCGCACGCTGGAAATACTGAACCGTCTTGCCGTCTTTGCTGATGAATTGTTCAGTGATGGGGTAGCCAAAAACATAGGTGGCGTTTGGATTGCTGTTGAAGAAATTGAGAAACTCGCCTGATACGTTATGTCCCGTCTCGCTAAAATATTTTGTGTCTGTTGTTTGGGCGCGAACAGGAATCCAAACAGTTGAGAGGAGGAGTGCAACAACGATGGGGGTGAGAATTTTCTTCATGTCCGGACCATTTTCATTATACACAGAAACACCCTGCTAGACATTACAACCAACTAACTTGGTGCAAAATTACAGGTTTTCCCTATTTTGCAAGATTTCGCGTAATATTTTTTCTGCTGCCTGTCCATCACCATATGGATTTGCCGCAAAAGACATGGCTTTATAAGCAGATGGATCATCTAATAGACGGTTCGCCTCAAACGTGATTTGAGCTGTTTCTGTTCCTGCAAGTTTGAGCGTCCCCGCTTCCACTCCCTCCGGACGTTCTGTCACATCACGTAACACCAAGGTTGGGATGCCAAAAGCAGGGGCTTCTTCTTGAATGCCGCCTGAGTCAGTGAGAATAATGTGCGCATGTTTCATCAGATGCACAAGCGGAAGGTAATCCAACGGCGGGAGGAGGTTGATGTGATCCACTCCCTTTAATAGCCGATTTACTGGCTCTTGCACATTTGGATTCAAATGAACAGGATACACGATCTCCACATCGCCGCGCTTTGCCAATTCGATCAGTGCCTGGCAAATATTCTCCATTGGCTTGCCAAAATTTTCACGCCGGTGTGCCGTCACAAGCACCAAGCGACGAGAAACATGTAACGAGTTTTTACTGGTGCCATTTTTTTCGAGCAGTGTTTTGATTTCATCGGGTTCAGGCTGTTTATTGACAAATTGCAGCGCATCGATCACTGTATTCCCTGTGACCTTAATGATGCCTTCGTCCACGCCTTCATGAAGCAAGTTTTTCTTCGACCATTCCGTGGGCGCAAAGTGCAGGTCTGCGATCACACCAGCAATACGGCGGTTAACTTCTTCAGGAAATGGCGCCCACTTGTTGTGCGTGCGCAACCCCGCCTCCACGTGCCCGAACTTGATGCGACGGTAATAACATAGCAGGGAAGTGATGGCAACAGTTGTGGTGTCGCCCTGGGCAAGAACCCAGTCTGGTGAGAAATCTGTTAGAACGGGGTCGAGGTGCGTGAAGATGTCCGCGCTTAATTGGGCGAGCGTCTGCTCATTGCGCATAAGATTTAGGTCATAATCTGGCTGGATCTGGAACAGATGTAGCACCTGGTCTAGCATTTGGCGATGTTGAGCGGTGATGCATACCCGTGCCTCAATACCAGGGGTGCTAGCAAGTTTTTTGACCACAGGCGCCATTTTCACGGCTTCGGGTCGAGTTCCGAAAACTGTAAGGACTCTCATAGTTCCTTTATGCTACAAATAACCTACTAAGGTTATGGAGATTGATCTTATGTTCTCAACAAGAAAAATGAAATTTCAGGTTATTCCCATTATTCTGCTTCAACTTTGCCTGGCTTTCCTGCTTTCGTCTTGTGAAGCGACTGCATCTTGCAATTTGCAGGCAGTAGCAGGTGGGGCGCAGTATTGCGAGCCGGTTGAAGGGAAGTGAGCTTAAGAAGGCTTGCCTGACCCGAGTTTCACAAAGCGAAAACCGGCATCTTGCCATGCTTTACCATCCCAACCGTTGACGGTATCTATGATGATTCGCGCCTTCGTTTTTGCAGATACTTCAGCAGGGGAGAGCTTTGCAAGCTCACTATGCTTTACAAGGAATACGATCGCATCTGCATCGCGAACGGCACTGTCAAATGTGGACGCAATTTTAATGCCGGGCAAGGTGGCTTCTGGTTTAAAAGGCTCGCAAGCCAGCACTTCTGCGCCCTCTTTTTGTAAATAATGTACCACCTCAACAGCGGGGCTTTCACGCAGGTCATCTACATCGGGTTTGTAGGCGAGACCCAGCGCGGCGATCTTTTTCCCTTTTAGAGATCCCAGCGCACGTTTGACCACATCCACTACAAAGTGTGGCTGCGAGTCGTTGACTTGCCGTGAATGGTAGATCAGCGGAGTCAATTCAGGAGCGGCTTCAACGAAGAACCACGGGTCAACGCTGATGCAGTGACCGCCAACACCCGGACCCGGGCTAAGGATCTTCACCCGTGGGTGCAGGCTGGCGATCGAGATGGCTTCCCAGACATCCACGCCGAATCTATCGGCGAGGCGTGAGAACTCGTTTGCAATGGCAATGTTCACATCGCGATAGGTGTTCTCCATCAGTTTGACCATTTCAGCCGTGGTGGCGTCGGTTTGGATGATCTGTCCTTTGACAAAGACCGAGTATAAGTCTGCGCCGGCTTGTGCAGATTCGGGGGTAATACCGCCGATGACACGCGAATTTTCGATCAGCTCGCGCAAGATCTGCCCGGGTAGCACGCGCTCAGGGGAATAGCACAGGTGAAAGTCGGTACCCGCTTTAAGCGTGGATTTTTCTAAAATGGGGGCAACCAGGTCAAGGGTCGTGCGAGGCGGTGATGTCGATTCGAGGATGACGACATTTCCCTTCCGTAGGTATGGCACGATCGATTCAGCGGCTGAGATCACGGCGCGCATGTCTGCGAGTTTATAGGTTGTGCCGTTGTAGGTGCCCGTCTCATTCTCTTTGAATGGAGTGGGCACTGCGATGATAAAGGCATCGGCTTCGGTGGGGTTTAGAGCTGCTTTGAAGTTTCCTCCTTGCAGGGCGGCGGTGAATGCTTCTCTTAAGCCGGGTTCATGAATATGGATCTCGCCGCGGTTAAGGGTTTCGATGATGCTCGGGCTGATATCGACACCCAGGGTTTCGACTCCGTGCACCGCAAAGGTGGATGCGGTGGGAAGCCCGATGTACCCCAACCCAATGACGCATAGTTTATTGAATTTCACATTGTCTCCTGTGTAAGGCATATTTGCGCACTTCATTATACAACTTCCATGCGTAGGCGGTGAAACGATTGCCCTGCACAACTCGTATGATAAGGTATAGCTGGTGTTGTATAATCAATTGGAGGAATAATGGATTTTTTACTTAATCCGAATGTGGCGTATGTGATCTTGTTGGCGGGGATCATTCTTGCTTTCTTTTCCGCCTCAACCCCAGGGACGGGAGTGGGGGAAGTGGCTACGGTCTTTTGCTTTGTCATTGCAGGCTATGCCGCCTACAACTTTTCCATCCATTGGTGGGCATTGATTCTGCTGGCATTAAGTGTGCCGCCTTTTGTGCTTGCGGTTCGCAAACCGTCGAGATGGCTGTTCTATTTGGGGATATGTATTTTGTTCCTGGTTGCTGGGTCGGTTTTCCTTTTTGCCCCTGAAGATACGTTGATCTCTGTGGACCCGCTGCTTGCCTTGTTCGCTTCCGTTGTTATGTCTGTTGTGTTGTGGTACTTGATGCGGCAGTTCGTGGTAGTGATGACCCGCCGCCCGGAACATGATATTGAAGCTCTGGTTGGTGAGGTCGGCACGGCTGCTTCGGATATCTTTAAAGATGGGGCAGTGCAGGTGCGTGGCGAATTATGGTCAGCCCGTAGTGAAGTGGAAATTCCCTCTGGCAGTGCGGTGCTTGTGGTTGCCCGTGAGGGTTTTATGCTCATTGTTGAAAAAAAACAGTCATAGAAAAAATAAAAGGAGATTATTTATGGAAGCACTCGGTGGTAGTTTGTTTTGTATTTTCGGTGTTCTTGTCGTCTTTCTTGTGATCGTGTTTTTTTACACGGTCCGGATCGTGCCAGAATACCAGCGTTTGGTTGTGCTTCGCTTGGGACGTGTGATGGGCAAGCCGCAAGGACCCGGCATTGTCTTCCTCATCCCCGGTGTAGACCGCCCCGTCAAAGTGGATCTGCGCGAGCAGGTTCGTGAAGTTCCGCAACAGACCTCGATCACGAAGGATAATGCTCCCATTTCGATTGACTTTCTGTGGTATTTCAAGGTCATCGAACCGAGCCAGTCGGTTTTGCAGGTAACCAACTTCGAGACGGCGGCAGCCGGTATTGCTGCGACAACCCTCCGCGCAGTCATCGGTGGTATTCCGCTCGATGATGTGCTTTCTCAGCGCGAACATATCAATACCATGTTGCGCACCCGCCTTGATGAAGTAACCGAACGCTGGGGCGTTAAGGTAACCAATGTAGAAATCCGCGAGATTATTCCTCCGCGCGATGTGCAGGATGCCATGAACCGCCAAATGTCCGCGGAGCGCATCCGCCGCGCCGTGGTGACTGAATCTACCGGTACGCGTGAAGCTGCTATCAACGTGGCAGAGGGTGAGAAGCAGTCGAACATTTTGCGCGCTGAAGGTCAGCGGCAATCTGCCATTCTCGCGGCAGAAGGTGAACGCCAGGCGCAATTGCTGCGTGCCGAAGGGTTTGCCCAAGCGTTAGATACGATCTTCAACTCTGCCAAGAGTGTGGACCAGAAGACCATGACCCTGCAATACTTTGAGACTCTTAAATCGCTAGGCATGAGCCCCTCCACAAAATACATCTTCCCGATGGAATTCACTAGTATGTTGGATAACTTCCTCGGTAAAGATGCAAAGAAGTAAATTCATAAGGTGAACGAAAAAAGTAGAAAGTGGCAAACCCACTTTCTACTTTTTTATTGATACAATCGCTGCGACCCATGGATATACTACCCGCCAATATTCTCGATATTAATTCACTGCGTAAGCTGGAAAAAGAAAGTTTCGACCGCGATGCCTGGCCCCTGATTGATCTGGTCTCTGTGTTGACCTTTCCCAATGTGATTCGACTCAAGGCTGTGGAGAATGATCGAATGGTTGGGTTTGTCGCCGGAGACCCGCGCCCGCATGAAGGCTGGGGGTGGGTCGCCACCATTGCAGTTGACTCTAACTTTAGACGGCGTGGGATCGGCACAGCGCTTTTGCATGCTTGTGAAAAAAAACTAGGTGTGCCAAGGGCGCGTTTAACCGTACGTACATCCAACCGGGGCGCGATTAATTTATATGAGCGTGAAGGATATGCACGCTTGGATGTCTGGAAAGCATATTACAACGATGGGGAGGACGCTATCGTTATGGAGAAGACCTTATGAGCGGCAAGCGATTGGTAGAGTATGAAGCCTTGCGGGGCTTGTCTATTCTGTTGTTATTGGCACTGCATAGCGAAGTCTTTGACCCAGGTATTTTTGGTGAAAGATTAGGAAACCTGGCAGCGTTTGTAGCAACATTCCTTCTCGGGTCTTTTTTCTTTCTCGCTGGTTTTTTTACAGAAGCCTCATTAAGCAAGCCGGATGCAAGTGCATTTCGGTTCATGTGGTCGAAGTTCATTCGCATCTACCCTCCTTATTGGCTGGCTCTTGTTCTCTTTATCTTTATACTCGATTATGACTTGAACCGCTCCGCGTTGGCGGTGTATCTTCTCAACCTGCAAGCTGTATTTTCCCCAACATTCGTCAAATCGCTCTTAACGCTTTGGTATATCAGTATGTTGGTAGTCTTCTATATTGTATATGGAAGTATGATGATGACAATCCGCTCAAGCCTTGGCTTGGTGATTGCATCGTTTGTTGTGTTTTTTATGGCATTATGGGCGCATCTAACATACGCCATCTTCGACCCGCGTTTCTTTCAATACTATTTCATATTTTTGGCAGGTGTTTTGTTTTATCGATATGAAGCTATTCGGGTGAAAGTCTTTGAGTTGCATTTCCTTATTAAGATATTTTTTGCGCTTTTGAGTATAGCTAGTTTGCAGTGGGCGTTTGTCTCTCAATACCCATCGACACATATTTTTTATGTTCTTGCAACAGGGTTTTATATTTTGAGCTGGGACTTACTGTGGTTGACGATCTTTCGCACACCGTTGGGCAGCTGGGGTGTGTGGAGCTGGCTTTCAACAGCTTCTTTCTTTGCCTATTTAATCCACCGCCCGCTCTGGCGATTGATGGATGGACTTCTTGGCGTGGAGAAAGGGCTGACCGCGGTTTTCATGCATTTGCTCCCCGGGGCGATATTGGCATTGCTGATCGGCTATTTTCTCCAAGGTGGGTATGACCGGTTGCTGGCTGGTTTGCGTCTGAAATGATGATGCAAGAGTCGAGTTTATTTACGATACAACCTTCGGGTTTATAATCTGCCGATATGTCCGAAACCCTGCCGCCGCCCATTTGGGTTAGCAAAGCTGAACAGCTTGGAACGATGATCGAAGACCTTTCGTCACAGAAACGTGTGGCGGTGGATACTGAATCGAACAGCTTGCATGCCTTTCGTGAAAAGGTTTGCTTAATGCAGTTTTCTTCAGCAAAAGCAGATTATTTAGTAGACCCGCTTGCTTTGCAAGACCTTGGCTCCCTTGCTCCTATTTTTTCGAACCCAAATATCGAGAAGATCTTTCATGCCGCAGAGTATGACCTGATCTGTTTACGGCGCGATTTCAATTTTACATTCGCAAATCTATTTGACACGATGCACGCCGCGCGGGTGTTGGGTTACCCCGCTGTTGGGTTGGATAAATTATTAGGCGATAAGTTCGGTATTAAGACCGATAAACGCCACCAGAAAGCCGATTGGGCAGAGCGCCCGCTCACGAAAGACCAGATCCATTATGCGCGGCTGGATACGCATTATCTCTTCGATCTGCGCGATGTGCTGGAAGGTGAATTGAAGGAAAAGGAACGCCTGCAAATTGCAAAAGAAGATTTTGAGCGCGCCTGCCATCTCGAAGATGCCAAGCCAAGATCGAATGGCGCCTCATGGGAGCGTTTTGCCGGGCGCAAAGACCTTTCACAGCGAGAGCTGACGGTGGTTGCTCATTTGTGCAAATTCCGCGACCGTGAAGCCGAACGCCTGGACCGCCCGCCGTATAAAGTGATGATGGACGATGTGCTGATTGCGTTGGCGAAAAACCCACCTGAGGCAAAGGTAGATCTTTCAGCGGCGGGGCTCTCAGAGAAGCAGATCCGTTTGTGGGGCGATATGGTTTTTAGTGCGATTCGGCATGGGAGTGAAGCTCCGCTTGTGGAGCGGAAGCAGGTTGAGCGGAAGGATGATGCGGTCTTACGAAGGTTGGAAAAACTCAAAGTGTGGAGAAAGAAAGTTGGGCTCGACCTGAAAGTTGAGTCAGATATCATCCTACCCAAGCCGTATTTGGCGGCGCTGTCTGAACATCCACCAAAGGACATGGCGGAACTGAAGCATTTGATGAAGGATACCCCGGCGCGGGCTGAAACATATGGCAGGCAGATCCTGAAGACCTTAGGAGTGAAAAATGCGAATTAACTTTCATGGCGCAGCGCATACAGTAACAGGCAGCCAGCATTTGCTGGAGATCAATGGAAAAAAACTTTTATTAGATTGTGGAATGTATCAGGGGAAACGCGCAGAAGCCTATGCACGGAATGTAAATTTTAAATATACGCCCAGCAGCGTCGATGCGGTCATTCTTTCGCATGCCCATATTGACCATTCTGGTAATTTACCGAACTTGGTGAAACAGGGGTATGAAGGAAATATTTTTGCCACGCATGCCACAAAAGATATTGCCAGCACCATGCTCGCAGACTCGGGGCA
>JBDKJK010000449.1:0-7171 GCA_039796675.1 Chloroflexota bacterium | reverse complement strand
ACCAAACGCGGCATGAAAGCCATGGCAGATGTCAACGCCGCCATCAAAGAAACCATCAGCGGCATCTCCATCGCAAAAAATTTCAGGCAGGAAGATAGCATCTTCAAATCGTTCGATGAATCGAACCAGCAATCCTATGGCGTGAATATTCAGCGCGGCTTCGTGCTCTCGCTGGTCTTCCCCACACTCAATGCATTGGGCGGTATCTTTGTTGGTGTTCTCGTGTATGTGGGTGGCAACAGCGCAGCAGCGGGCGCCATCAGCATTGGTGCATGGTATCTGTTCATCATGAGCCTCGATCAGTTCTTCTTCCCGGTCTTGAATCTCACATCGTTCTGGGCGCAAATTCAGGGTGGGCTTTCGGCGGCAGAACGTGTCTTCGCGTTGATCGATGCCGACCCGAACGTGGTGCAAATCGAGAAACAGGATGTGTCGCGCCTCAAAGGCGAGATCCATTTCGACCACATGTACTTCCGCTATTCGGATAAAGAACCGGTTCTCAACGACTTCAACCTGCTCATCAGACCCGGAGAGACTCTTGCGCTGGTAGGGCATACCGGCGCGGGTAAGTCATCCATTGCAAAGTTGATCGCGCGTTTTTATGAATATCAACAAGGGCACCTGCTCGTAGACGGGCGCGACATCCGCACCTTTGACTTGACTCAATATCGCCGCCAGTTGGGAATCGTTTCGCAAGTGCCATTCCTCTTTTCAGGGACCATCGCCGATAACATCCGCTACGCCGCACCGGGCGCACCCGAAGAAGAAATGCTGCGCCTCGCCAAACGCATCGGCGACGGCGAATGGCTGGATGCCATGCCAAATGGCTTACACACCGAAGTGGGCGAACGCGGCAATCGCCTCTCCATGGGGCAACGTCAACTCGTGGCGCTGATGCGCGTGCTGGTGCAAAACCCCGCCATCTTCATCCTCGATGAAGCGACTGCCAGCATTGACCCCTTCACAGAGTGGCAGATCCAGCAGGCGTTGAATCTCATTCTCAAGAACTCCACCAGCATCCTCATTGCGCATCGTTTATCCACCGTCAAAGCCGCAGACCGTATCGTGGTTATGAGCAAAGGCACGATCATTGAAGAGGGCAGCCACGAGGGCTTGCTTAACCAAAGCGGACATTACGCCGAGTTATACAATACGTATTTCCGGCATCAATCTTTGGCATATGTTGAGCAAATGAAGGAGATGGTTGCGAAGTAGAATCAAAAAAGACGGACACTGATTGAGATCAGAAGCCCGTCTTTTTTATTGGTTATTTTTCTACGAAACAGGGGGGATCGGTTCGCTACCAGTAGAGCTTTCAGGTTTCTTGCGCATGGTGAAGAAGCCGACACCCACAGGGATGAGAATAAAAATCAAGGCAACACAAACCAAGGCAATGCCTACGGCGGGTGGAAGGGACGAGTCATTAAAAGTCCCATTTCCAGTGGCGGTGATGACGCCGAACAAACACATAAACAAACCAGGGCAACCACATAGAACGACAGCCGCAATTGTTGCGATCAAACCAGTATTTTTGTTATTCATTTTTTCTCCTATAAAGTCAGTTCCTCAGTATATGCCGAACCAAAATGGGATGCAAGAAATCTTCATCCCATTTTGGTACTAGGTGATTTAGCTTCTGAGCTTTGCGCCAACTTCTTTTTCCAACCGTTTGACGATCTTGTTGCGAATCGCGGCGGCATCGGCGTCGGTGAGGGTTTTGTCTTCGGCTTGATAGGTGAGAGCATATGCCAGAGACTTTTTGCCCGCGCCGATCTTTTCATCACGATACAGGTCGAACAAGCGGACGTTGGTCACGCTTCTTCCGCCTGTTTGCTTGATCAGCGCTTCGACGGTTTCAGCCTTCACTGATTCATCTACGATGAGGGCGATGTCTTCGTACATGGACGGTGTCTCTGGGATGGTTTTGATTCCATAGGTCGGGGCGATGGTGCGCATGGTGTCGAGGTCGAATTCAGCGACCAACATAGGCGAGTCACCCAACTCGTATTGCTCCTTCACCAGCGGGTGCATTTCACCGAACACGCCAATGACCACGTCACCTGCTTTGACTTCGGCGGCTTTGCCGGGGTGTAAATGAGAGTAGGCAGAAGTGGCAGTATAGGAAATGTTTGTGAGGCGCAACCCGCTCAACATGAGTTCGACGCGTCCCTTCAAGTCGAAGAAGTCCAGTTTGGGTGATTCCTTCACATCCCATGCAGTGGCTTCCCGCAGACCCGTCATCGCGATGGCAAGTTTGCGCGGCTCGTCGGGGAGTTCGTTCTTGTGCGGCACGAAGACCGAGCCGATCTCGAAGAACGAGAAGGCTTCGTTGTAACGAATGTTTTTCTCGAGCGAGTCGATCACCGAGGCGACAAGGCTGCGGCGCAAAACGCTTTTCTCGGGCGCGATGGGATTTGCAAGTCGGACGTAATCATCGTAATGCGTAATGCGTGATTCCTTTTCGGGGGAAGTCATACGATACGAAACAACTTCTTGTAAGCCAAGCGCCACCATCAAGTCACGCAGATGTTCTTCCCACTCATGGACCGGATTGCCAACCTGCGGCGGGAGCGCGTCTGCCATGGTGGTGGTTGGGATGTTGTCGTAGCCGTAACTGCGGGCAACTTCTTCGAGCACATCGGCAACACCGACGACGCCTTCGCCAATGTCCATGCGGTGATTGGGCGCAGTCACTCGCACCTTGTCACTCATCACTTCACACTTGAACTCAAGGCGTGAAAGCAACTCGGCAATTTGCGCGAGTGTGAGGTCAATGCCAAGCCAGCGCTTCACATCGTTGACGGTGATCTCGACCACCGCATCTTTCGGCGGCAACGGATACGCATCCACGAGGTCAGGGGCGACGGCACCACCAGCCCACTCTGCCATGTATTTCATACCAAGGGTCACGCCACCTTCTGCCATGGCAGGATGCACGCCACGCGAGAAGCGGAAGGAGGCTTCGGAAGGAAGATTGTGCTGCTTTGCCGTGCGGCGGATGTTGATGAAATTCCATGCCGCGCCTTCGAGCAAAATGTTCTTGGTGTTGTCGGTCACTTCAGATTCTGAACCACCCATCACACCTGCCAGCGAGAGTGAACCCTTCTCATCGCAGACGAGCACGTTCATTGCGGTGAGTGTGCGTTCGTTGCCATCGAGAGTCTTGAGTTTCTCGCCATCTTTCGCGGCGCGGGTGCTGATCTTGATCTTCTTGTCGCCAGCACGTTTTTTCAAGACATCATAATCAAAGGCATGCAGCGGCTCACCATATTCGATCATGGCATAGTTGGTAGCATCGACTATATTGCTAATCGCACGGACGCCCGCCAATTTGAGTCGACGTTGAATTTGATACGGGCTGGGTTTGATCTCCACATTGCAGATCAGACCCGCCACGAATCGCGGATTGAGTTCAGGATCGGTGATTTCGATTTCGACCAAATCGGTTACAGGTTGAAGGTTTGAGGTTGAAGGTTGAACCTGCAACCTTGAACTTTCAACTTTCAACTCTCTACCAAGCATCGCCGCCAACTCACGTGCAATCCCAATCACATTTGCATTGCGTGCCATGTTCGGGAGAATGGAAATATCCAACACGGCATCGCCCATGTAATCGGCAAGCGACATACCGACGGGCGCGTCATCGTCGAGGAGGATGATGCCATCGCTTTCTTCGGTGATGCCCAATTCCTTTTCGGAACAGACCATCGAGTACGAATCCACGCCGCGGATCTTGGCGCGTTTGAGCGTCATCAAGACCTGACCTTCGGCATGACCGTCGTAGAGAGTCGTGCCTTCCTTCGCATACGCCACCTTGATGGGCTTTTCGAGTTTCCCTGTGCCCTTGAGGTGGAATATGTTCGGCGCGCCCGTCAGCACAACTTGATCTTGCTGACCATCGTACAGGTCGAGCAGAGTCAACTTATCCGCATTGGGATGCGCTTTCACTTCGCGAATCTCCGCCACGACAAGTTTCTCCTTGTCCCAACCGATGCCGTTGGTTTTGAACTCGTGCTTCTCGCCTTCTTTATACACAGGCATGGGCAAGCCGACGTAGAGAATCTCGTCCACTTCCATACCAGCAAGGGTCAGTTTGCGTGCAATATCTTCGACGGAAAGTCCATCGAGATCAATGAAATCTTTTAGCCATGAGAGAGGTATTTTCATGATTCACCTTTTCTTAAACACGAAGGGCACTAAGGTCACAAAGGTTTAATACTTTGTAACTCAATATCATCCTTCAGATTTTCCTTCGTGTACTTTGTGTACTTTGTGTCCTTTGTGTTTAAAAACTAGAATTGTTCAAGAAAACGGACATCGTTACCCCAGAAGTAACGGATATCGCCGACTTTGTTGCGCAGCATGAGCTGACGTTCAGGTCCCATGCCCCAGGCGTAACCCGAGTAAACCTTCGGGTCGTAGCCGCCTGCGATCAACACATTGGGATGAATCATGCCGCAGCCAAGAATTTCAAGCCAGCCAGAATTCTTGCAGACCTGGCAACCCTTGCCGCCGCACACAAAACATTCCACGTCCACTTCGGCGCTGGGTTCTGTGAACGGGAAGTATGAAGCGCGAAAGCGCAGACGCGCACCTTCACCGAACATGCGGCGCACAAAATCCGCAATCGTTCCCTTCAAATCGGCGAAGGTGATATTCTTGCCAACCGCGAGTCCTTCCACTTGATTGAATTGCACTTCCGAACGCGCCGTAATCTGTTCATAACGGAAGCACATGCCCGGCAATGCAATGCGGATCGGAGGCAGGTTGTTCGGGTCGGTCGCCGCGAAATAGCGCATCGCGTGGATCTGTCCCGGCGAGGTATGGGTGCGCATCAAAATCGGATTTTCACCGCGATTTTCAGCCTCAATAAAAAACGTGTCCTGCATATCACGCGCAGGGTGATGTGGTGGGAAGTTCAAATGCTGGAAGTTATATTCATCCGTCTCCACTTCACGCGAAGTAAACACCTGAAAACCCATCTCTGCCAAAATGCTCAACACGCGGCGTAATTGCTGTGTAGATGGATGCAAATGCCCAATGTGCTTGTTGCGCCCGGGCAGGGTCACATCCAATTTTTCTTCGGCAAGGGATTTCGCCAACGCGGCTTGTTTTGCCGCTGCGGCTTTTTCTTCCAACGCAGCCTCCAGCGCCACCTTCACGCGGTTCGCAGCCGCGCCGATAACGGGTCGCTCCTCTTTGGAGAGTTTGCCCAAGCCGGAAAAGACTCCCATCAATTCTGAACTGCGACCCAAATGAGTCACACGCCACGCTTCCACCGCGGCGGGGTCATTGACCTCTGCCAGCGCAGCAAGTGCGGCTTTTTCGATCTCGTTTAATTTGTCTTGCATACATGCCTCCGTTGTTCCCGTCATTGCGAGGAGGGCGATCTTCCCGACGAAGCAATCTCCAAATTAAATATGAGATTGCCTCGGGCAAAGAGCAAGAGCACCCTCGCAATGACGGATAAAAATACAAACAAAAACTCCCGTCCACTATGGGACGGGAGGAAGTTCACCCGTGGTACCACCCAAATTGACCCGCCCCTACGGATCCACTTTGTGCCGACTAACATCGACTTCCCAAATAACGCTGGGATTGCGGCTCGCACTACCAAACGTGACACCTGACACGCTCTTCACACGAACGGCTCGAGAGGGAACTTCAACTGGGTTCGGTCGAGTGCAATTTCACCAACTACCTTGCACATCTCTAGCGGCTTCTTTCAGCCTACTTTCCTCTGTCACAGCCTTGATGCGGCTATTATCTGCGGAATCAGACTTCTGTCAAGGTACGATGCGCAATGACGCGCATCCCGCCCTGGTGTTTGGCGGCGTACAAGGCGAAGTCTGCTTCGCGCATAAGGGCGTTGAAATCCGTCATGTTTGCGCGAAATACAGAAACCCCAATACTGACACGGACTGAAATCGAATATCCGCCAAATTGAAAGACCGAAGATCGAATTTGTTCAAGAATTCGATCCAAGCATTCCTTTGCTTGTTGGGCATTGGTATCGGGAAGAAGAAAAATGAATTCATCCCCTCCATAGCGGGCAAAAACATCCACCTGCCGAAGCCCTGTCATGCAAAGTTGGGCAATATGTCTTAAGACAGCATCCCCAGCAAGGTGACCATAAATATCATTGATATCTTTGAAATTATCAAAATCCAAAATGGCTACTGAAAATTGAGTTTGGTGCCGTTTACCGCGTTCAAATTCGTGGGCAGCCTGTTCGAAGAAATAGCGGCGGTTTAAAACACCTGTCAGTTCATCCGTATTGGAAAGCTGGCGTAGGCGTTTTTCGGCAATATCTAAGCGATGGACAAGCGTAAAACTGGCATGTGATGCAATAGGAGCGATACACAAAGGAACTATCACCGCTATCCAAATTCCAGACCCTCCTATAGAGCCATCCATTACATACATAATGACAGATGTTATCCCAACAGAGATCAGTACAGAAATAAATGTGGTTGCCAACACAACCTGTAAGATCCCAAATCGGCGGAGAAGGGCGGGCAATAATATATTCTTACCAGAAGGTGTGCCAGCAGATGGTTTCATAGCCTGTTTGGTATATTTGTCGGTGAAATATCGTTGAACGGGTTATCATCTTACACCCAATTGAAAAAATTGGCAGCACCCATACATCTCAGGAGAATTATGACCGCCTCACCCATATTTGAGTTCGCATTATTGAGCTTCATTTCGCTATTTACCATGGTCAACCCCATTGGGGTGGTGCCTGTATTTACAGCCATGACCGCCAAACTGTCGCCACAGGAATCTCACCGGGTGGCATGGAAAGCCACGCTGACAGGTGCCCTTATTTTACTGATATTTGCAGTAACGGGGCAGTGGATCTTCCGCTTCTTCTCCATTTCAGTGGATAGCCTACGAGTGGTGGGAGGTGTGATCTTTTTCTTCATGGGCTATGAAATGCTGCAAGCCCGCCTCACTCGCACTCAATTTGATGATGAAACTACACACGAGTACATTAACGATATCGCTATCACTCCGCTTGGCATTCCCATCATCTGCGGACCAGGCGCCATCACCACCTCGATCTTGCTGATGAACGAGTCTAGGTCTGCAATGGAACAGGGCATTGTACTTGGCATCATCGTCGGCATTATGTTATTCACCTATCTGCTGTTGCTTGGCGCAAAAC